>NZ_BMGB01000001.1:900000-1070875 GCF_014639655.1 Conyzicola nivalis | reverse complement strand
CCACACCCCCCCCCCCCCCCACTCGCTGTGATGGCCCTTCTACCTGAGGCTGTAATTGACTACCACTGAGATCGCCGGCGCTCCGCCCCGCGCAACTCCACCATTCTTCTCGCGGCTTTCCAGCAACAAGCTGGCCCGCTTCATCATCGTCAGGTTCCTCCTGATCTTCCCGACGATCTTCATCCTCGTCTCGATGGTGTTCTTCCTCATGCGCACGATCGGCGACCCGATCACCGCGTCGCAGGGCGGCAGGCTCTCCGCCGCCGACCTCGCCGAGCGCATCGAGGCCGCCGGCTACAACCGGCCCCTGTTCGTGCAGTACTTCGAGTACCTCGGCCAGATCTTCACCGGCAACTTCGGCAGGACCATCAGCGACAACCGCCCGGTCACCGAGGTCCTCGCCACCTACGGCGCCGCGACCCTCGAACTCGTCTTCTACGCATTGATCGTCGCGTTCATCGTCGGAATCCCGCTCGGCATGGTCGCCGCCGCGCTTCGCGACAAGTGGCCGGATGCCGCCCTCCGCATCTTCGCCATCCTCTGCTACGCGACCCCCGTGTTCTTCGCCGGCCTCCTGCTCAAGCTGGTGTTCTCGGTCGCGCTCGGCTGGCTCCCCGTCGCCGGGCGGGCTTCGGTGCGCAACGAGCTGCGGCTCAGCAACATCTCCGACCCCACCGGCATCTACATCCTCGACGCGATCCGCATCGGCAGCCCCGCTGTCATCGGCGACGTGCTGTCGCACGCCGTGCTGCCGGGTCTCGCGCTCGGTCTGCTCACCGCCGGCGTCTTCCTGCGCCTGACCCGCACCAACGTGATCGGCACGCTCTCGATGGACTACGTCGACGCCGCCCGTTCCCGGGGTGTCGGCGAGTTCCGGCTCACCACCAACCACGCGCTCAAGCCCGCCCTCATCCCGATCATCACCGTGATCGGCCTGCAGATCGCGCTGCTGCTCGGCGGCGCGGTGCTCACCGAGACCACCTTCGAATGGCAGGGACTCGGCTTCCAGCTGTCGCGCTACCTCGCGGCCCGCGACTTCGTGGCCGTGCAGGGCATCGTCGCGCTGCTCGCGGTCATCGTCGCCATCACCAACTTCATCGTCGACATCGTCGCCGCGCTGATCGACCCGCGAGTGAGGTTCTGATGTCTGCAGCAACCACCGGGCCCCGTGCCCTCTTCCGCCGACTGCCGGTCGTACACCAGCTGCGCCAGAGCGTCGGCCTGCAACGCGCCATGCTCGTCATCGGCCTCGTCATCACCGGCATCTTCGTGCTCACCGCCGCGTTCGCCCCGTTGCTCGCGCCCTACGGGTTCGCCCAGCTGCGCGACGAGGACGGCTCGTTCGGCGCGCAGCAGGCGCCGAACTCGAAGCACCTGCTCGGCACCACCGTCGGCGGCTTCGACGTGCTCTCCCGCGTGATCTGGGGAACGCAGACCGCGTTCCTGGTGATCGTGGTGGCCGTGATCCTGTCGATCTTCGTCGGTGTCTTCCTCGGCCTGATCTCCGGCTACATCGGCGGCTGGCTCGACCGCGTGCTCGTCGTGATCGCCGACGCCGTGTACGCGTTCCCGTCACTGCTGCTGGCGATCATCGCCGCCATCGCGATCAGCGGAGGCCAGTCCAGCTTCTGGGGCGGAATCTTCGCGGCGGCACTGTCGATCACGGTGGTGTTCATCCCGCAGTACCTGCGTGTCATCCGTGCGGAGACGCTGCGGATCAAGGCCGAGGCCTACGTGGAGTCCGCAAAGGTCATCGGCTCGAGCACGGGGCGCATCATGTTCCGGCACGTGTTCCGCAACGCCACCCGCACGCTCCCGCTCATCTTCACGCTTAACGCGTCGGAGGCCATCCTGACCCTCGCGGGCTTAGGCTTCCTCGGCTTCGGCATCGAGCCGACGTCGGCCGCCGAGTGGGGCTACGACCTGAACAAGTCGATCTCCGACGTCACGAGCGGCATCTGGTGGACCTCGGTCTTCCCGGGCGCTGCGATCGTGCTCGTCGTCCTCGGCATCACCCTCGTGGGCGAGAGCCTCAACGACCTGGCCGACCCGCGACTGCGCACCAAGCGCCGCGCCGGCACCGGCCCGGCGCTCACCGCCGAGACGAGCGCCGTTCCCGGTGGCAGTCTCGCCGACGTGCCCAACATCGACGGCCTGGAGGGTCGCGCATGAGTGCAACGAAGAACGTCCTCGACATCGCCGACCTGCGGGTCACCTTCGCGACCGACGCGGGCGACATGACCGCCGTGCGCGACGTGAGCCTCTCGGTCGCGCCCGGCGAGGTCGTCGCCATCGTCGGCGAGAGCGGCAGCGGCAAGACCGTGACCGCCAAGACCATCCTCGGCCTGCTGCCCGACACCGCCGTGTCACGCGGCGCGGTGCTGCTCGGTGCGAACAACGTGATCGAGCTCTCCGGTCAGAAGCTGCGCGCGGTGCGCGGAACCGACGTCGCCATGGTGTTCCAGGAGCCCTCGACCGCGCTCAACCCGGTCTACACGGTCGGCTGGCAGATTGCCGAGGGCCTGCGTGCCCACGGCAAGTACACCAAGAAGCAGGCCCGCGCGAAGGCCATCGAGATCCTCGGCAAGGTCGGCATCCCCGACCCGAAGTCGCGCGTCGACTACTACCCGCACCAGTTCTCGGGCGGGCAAAAGCAGCGCGTCGTCATCGCCATGGCGCTCGTGCTCGAGCCGGGACTCATCGTCGCCGACGAACCGACGACCGCACTCGACGTGACCGTTCAGGCCGAGATCCTCGACCTGCTGCGCCGCGTGCGCGACGAGTTCGGCACCGCGATCCTGCTCATCACCCACAACATGGGCGTCGTCGCCGACCTCGCCGACCGTGTTGTGGTCATGTACCAGGGCGACGTCGTCGAGGAGGCGTCGGCGGTAGAGCTGTTCGCCCGCCCGCAGAACCCGTACACCCAGAAGCTGCTCGCCTCGGTTCCCCGCCTCGGCTCCGGCGCCGCCCGCGCGCAGGCGCGGGCCGACGACCGAGCGGCCCCGCTCGCCGAACCCGTCGTCGTGGCGAAAGACCTCGTGATCGAGTACCCGGGTCGGCTCGGCCTGAGCGGCTTCCGCGCCGTCAACGGCGTGAGCTTCTCGATCTCTCCCGGCGAGGTGCTCGGCCTGGTCGGCGAGAGCGGTTCCGGCAAGACCACCATCGGCCGCGCAATCGGCGGCCTCACGAAGATCACCGGCGGCTCGCTCGAGGTGCTCGGGCACGAGATGCTCGGCATCCGCGAGCGCACCTTCAAGCCGGTGCGCAGCGACATCGGGTTCGTCTTCCAGGACCCCGCGTCGAGCTTCAACCCGCTGCTCACTATCGCCCAGGCCGTCGCTGAACCGCTCGTCGTGCACAAGCGTGCGGGCGACGCGGCGGCCGCACGCAAGCGCGTCGACGAGCTGCTCGAGGCGGTGCAGCTGCCGAAGAACTTCGGCGACCGCTTCCCGCACGAGCTGAGTGGCGGCCAGCGCCAGCGCGCCAGCCTCGCCCGTTCGCTCGCCCTCGAGCCGAGCCTGCTGATCGCCGACGAACCGACGAGCGCGCTCGACGTGTCGGTGCAGGCGCGCGTGCTCGAGCTCTTCGCCGAGCTGCAGAAGGAGTTCGGGTTCGCCGCACTCTTCATCAGCCACGACCTCGCGGTCGTCGACATGCTCGCGGACCGTATCGCCGTGCTCTATCACGGCGAACTCGTGGAGGAGGGGCCCGGCAGCCAGGTGCTCGGGGCTCCGCAGCATCCGTACACCCAGCGACTGCTCGCGTCGCTGCCCGTTCCCGACCCCGCGGAGCAGGCCCACCGACGCGAGGCTCTGCGCGTGCTCAAGGCGGCCGACTAGGCCATGACCAAGAGCGCAGTGCCCGTCCCGCCCGCGATCTTCGCGAGCGACCTGTCGATGCGCTATCCGTCTCGGCGGCCCGCGTCGGAGGACCTCGTCGTGAACGGCGTCAGCCTTACCCTGGCGCAGGGCGAAATCCTGGCCGTGGTCGGCGAGACCGGGTCGGGTAAGAGCACCCTGGCGGCCGCCGTCGCCGGAGCGGCGGAGACCGGTGAACCCCGGTCGCCGATCATCCACGGCGGCGCGCTGCGCGTGCTGGGCTATTCGATGAAGGGCATCTCCGACCGCAAGCGGGATCTGCTGACCCTGCGGGTCGGCTATCTGGCTCAGGATGCCGGTTCCCGCCTCTCCGCGCGCCTGACGGTCGCCGAGAATGTCGCCGCCCCCATCTACGCCCGCGACCGACGCTTCAACCAGCGCGACGCCGGCGAGGCCGTGGCGACGATGGTGGACTCGGTGCGTCTCCCGCTCGGCATCCTGGGCCGGTACCCGCACGAGCTGAGCCGCGGACAGGCGCAACGCGTCGCGATGGCGCAGGCGCTCATCCTGGAACCCGCGCTGTTCGTGGCCGACGACCCGACCTCGGGCATCGACCCCACGGTGCGCGGTGCGATCCTCGACGTCATCCGCGAACTGCAGGCGGAACGGCAGTTCTCGGCCCTCGTCGTGACGACCGACCCCGGCGAGGTGCGGCGAGTCACCGACCAGGTGCTCGTGATGCACCGCGGCACGGTGGTCGGCAAGGGACAGATCGACCACGTGCTCGACACCGCCCGCCACCCCTACGTCGAAGGCCTCGCGAAGGCGCGCGACCTCGGCATCATCGCGACCACGAGGAATCTCTCCGCATGACGGCCCACATCGACCCCGCGGCAGGCAACGCAGACGTCATCGACGACGACCGTCGGCCGACGCCGGGGCCGATCGCGATCCTCCCCGAGCACCGGCAGCTGTTCGCCGACGCGATCCAGGCGGGCGGCGGCACCGTCGGCGACCTCTCCGACGACACCCGCGGCGTCGTCTGGCTCACCGCGTCGCGCCCGGACGAACTCAAGGCCGTCCTCGACGCCCACCCGAAGATCGAGTGGGTGCAGCTGCCGTGGGCCGGCGTCGACGCGTTCGCAGACCTGCTCGCGAGCTACGCCGGCTCGACCTTCCCGCTCTGGACGAGTGCGAAGGGCGCCTACTCCGAGCCCGTCGCCGAACACGCCCTCGCGCTCACCCTCGCCCTGTTACGCCAACTGCCGCAGAAGGCGCACGCCACGGGCTGGGCGAAGGAGGAGGTCGGTCTCTCGCTCTACGGCCGCAACGTGGTCATCGTCGGGGCTGGCGGCATCGCCGTCGAGGTCATGCGGCTGCTCGCGCCGTTCCGCGCTAACGTCACGATCGTGCGCCGGTCCGCCACCCCGGTCGAGGGCGCGCAGCGCACGGTCGCGGCCGGCGACCTGCTCGAGGTGCTGCCCGACGCCGACGTCGTGATCGTCGCCGCGGCCAGCACGACCGACACCGCCCGGATGTTCGGCGCGCGCGAATTCACGGCCATGAAGCGCAGCTCGGCCATCGTGAACATCGCGAGGGGAGCGCTCATCGACACCGACGCGCTCGTCGCGGCCCTTGCCGCCGGCGAGATCGACGCGGCCGGCCTCGACGTCACCGACCCCGAACCGCTCCCCGACGGGCATCCGCTCTGGAGCGAGCCCCGCTGCATCGTCACGTCGCACTCCGCCGACACGCAGGACATGGTCGATCCGTTGCTGGCGGGCCGCATCAGGGCCAACGTCGAGGCGCTGCACGACACCGGCCGCTTCGTCGGGATCGTCGACGTCGCGGCGGGCTACTGATGTCCACCTTCTTCGTCGGCGCCTACACCGCCGACATGGGCGGCAGCGCGGAGGGCATCGCCGCCCTCGGCACACTCCCCGACGGGTCGCTCGAATACCTGGGCCTCGCCGCGACAGCCGACTCACCGTCGTTCCTCGCCGCGCACGGCGACCTCGTCTACGCCGCGAGCGAGGCGACGGGTCGCATCGAGTCGTACCGGAGGGGAGAGGGCTTCGCGCTCGACCGGCTGGCCACGGCCGAGTCCGGCGGCACCGCGCCCTGCCACGTGGCCCGCTACGGCGACACCGTGATCGCGGCCTGCTACGTCGACGGACGCATCGGAGTGCTCGACGCCGAGCCGCTCGCGCTCGCGCAGACCGTCGACGGCGCCACCGATACCGCCACCGGCCCGCACCCCGCCCAGGACTCGTCGCACGCGCACGCGACCTTCGCCCTCGATGCGACGACGATCCTCTCCGCCGACCTCGGCACCGACGAGGTCCACACCCACGACCTGAGCGGCGGCCGGCTGACCCGCACGGGCTCGCTGCGTCTTCCGGCGGGAACGGGACCGCGCGATTTCCTGCGGCATCCGTCCGGTCTCGTCCTCGTCCTCGGCGAACTTGGCCTCACCCTCACGGCGCTCGACGACCGGCTCGACGTCGTCGCCACCGTCGACCTCGCAGGGGCCGAGCCGGGCGACCACGCCGCCGCGCTGTCGACCAGCGCCGACGGCCGGTTCGTGTACGCCGGGCTGCGCGGCAGCAACCGCATCTCGATCGTCGAGGTCGACGGCGCCCGCCTGCGCGCCTCCGGCTACATCGACGCCGAGGGCGACTGGCCCCGCCACCACCACATCGACGGCGACGTGATGCACGTGGCGCACGAAAGATCGAACACGGTCGCCAGTTTCCGCATCGCCGAGAACGGAATTCCGCGGCTGATTTCGGCCCCGATCCGCGTACCTTCGCCGATTTTTCTGCTCAAAGTGTGACCGAGGGCCAAATTGTGTTCATGACGCGTTAAAACCTTTGATAAAGTTACCAAGCTGTTTCAGCCAATCCTCGATAGCTCAATTGGCAGAGCAACGCACTGTTAATGCGTAGGTTCTTGGTTCGAGTCCAAGTCGAGGAGCTAGAAAAGTCATGTGGGGCTCCACCCTCCATGGCTTTTCTTTTTTAACCTCACCGCCTACTCCCGTGGGAGTAGGCGGTTCGCTCCGACAGCCGGATGCCACGGGTCGGCCACGCGAATACACTCGCCATATGCAGGCCTCGGGAGGCTTCCGTTCCCGGAAGCGCAGAAACTCCCCGTTCGGCGAACCCGGCTGGCACGGCCCGTGGGATCCCGAACTCGCCGCGGGCCGCTTCACCGGACGGTCGCCGCGCTGGGTGCGGCTCTGGCTGCCGGTCATCATCTCGTTCTTCGTGCAGGTGCCCGCCGTGTTCGTTCAGTGGCGCGTGCAGCACCGGCTGGAATTCGCCGGCGCCTCGCCGACCGAGTTGCTGGCGCCGCTCGCCCTCGCGCTCGTCGGCCCGGTGGCGCTCATCGGCGCACGCCGGTTTCCCGGCCCGGTGGTCGCGATCGTCGCGGCAGCGGCGGGCGCCGACCTGCTGCTCGCCAGCGGAACCGACGGGCCGCCCTACATCTCGTTCGCCTTCGCGATCGGCGCGGCGATCGTGCGTGGCGCGCGGCTCTGGGCGTGGATCTCGATCGCCGTCGCCTGGCTCGGCACGATCACGCTGTCGTCCCTCTTCGGGCTCGACTGGCAGCCGTGGCGCATCGTCGGCATCACGATCGGCATCCTGCTCATCGTCGGCGCGGCGGAGGGCGTGCGCAACCGTCGCGAGCGCCTCGACCGGTTCCGGGCGACGATCGCCACGCGGCGGCAGAGCGAGGTGCAGGCCGAGCGCGTGCGCATCGCCCGAGAGCTGCACGACGTGCTGGCGCACTCGCTGAGCCAGATCAACGTGCAGGCGAGCGTCGGCCTGCACCTCATGGAGAAGCAGCCGGAGAAGGCCGCCGCGGCCCTCGCGAGCATCAAGGACACGAGCAAAACTGCCCTCGACGAGGTGCGTTCGGTGCTCGGCGTGCTGCGGGCCGAGTCGGGCACCGACCCGAGCGCCCCGCTCGTGCCCGAGCCCGACCTCGCGCGCTTGGCGGGGCTCGCCGCATCCGTCACGTCGCAGGGCGTCGACGTCTCGCTCGACAACCGGCTCGGTGCGGTCCCGCAGGCCGTGCAGCTCGCCGTCTACCGCATCGTGCAGGAGTCGCTCACGAACGTCGTGCGTCACGCGCGGGCGACCACCGCGGGGGTGCTGCTCGAGGAGGTCGACGGCGAGTACCGGGTCAGCGTCACCGACGACGGCGCGGGAGTCTCGGCCCACTCCGACACCTCGGGCGGCCGCGGCCTACTCGGCATGCACGAACGCGCCGAACTGCTCGGTGGCACCCTCGACGCCGGACCGCTGCCCGGGGGCGGTTTCCGCGTCGTCGCCACCATCCCGAAGAAAGCCTCCGACTCCGAGAAAGACGTGCCCCAGTGATCCGCGTAGCGATAGCCGACGACCAGCAACTGATCCGCGGCGGCTTCCGCAGCCTGCTCGAGTCGGAAGACGACATCGAGGTGGTCGGCGAGGCCGGCACGGGCGTCGAAGCGGTCGCGCTGGTCGGCGCGCAACGACCCGACGTGGTCCTGATGGACATCCGGATGCCCGACGGTGACGGCCTCTGGGCGACGGAGCAGATCGCCGCAGACCCCGCCCTCGCCGGCACGCACATCGTCATCGTCACCACGTTCGAGCTGGACGAGTACGTGGGGCAAGCCATCCGCGCGGGGGCCAGCGGGTTCCTGGTGAAGGACACCGAGCCGGTCGAACTCATCCGCGCCGTGCGCGTCGTCGCCGGTGGTGACGCGCTGCTCAGCCCCGGCGTCACCAAGCGGCTGCTCGAACGCATCGCCGGCGACCTGCGGGAGGCGCCGAACACGGCCCGGCTCGACGTGCTCACCGACCGCGAGCGCGAGGTGCTCGGTCTCGTCGGCCTCGGGCTCACCAACGAGGAGATCGGCCGCTCGCTGTTCCTGAGCCCGCTCACCGCCAAGACCCACGTCTCGCGCATCATGTCGAAGCTGGCCGCACGCGACCGCGTGCAGCTCGTCGTCGTGGCGTATGAGACTGGACTCGTCGTTCCGGGCCGGGCGTAGTAGCCGCTTCCCCCGCGGTGCTCCCCGCGGAGTAGCGCAGGTGCCGCCGCCGGGCAGATTCGCCGTGGCACGCCGGTCGCGAGGCTGGTGTCAGTGGTTCCGACGGAACCCCCGACGAATGGATAGACCGTGTTATCAACACTCACCGCTGCATCGATCGCCGCCCACGCGGGCGGGCCGTGGGCCGGGGGAGCCGGCTGGTTCTTCCTGCTGATCCCGCTGTTCTGGATCGCGTTCTTCGCCCTCGTCTTCGCCATCGTGCGCCGCTCGCGGCGCGCGGCCTGGGGCAACGGCTACGGGCCGGGGTTCGGCCCCGGCTTCGGACCGCGCTGGGCCCAGCCCGGTCGCGCTGCCGAATCCACCCTCGCCGAACGCTTCGCCCAGGGCGACATCGACGAGCAGGAGTACCGCGCCCGACTCGAGGTGTTGCGCGCCAACAGCGACTACGGCGACCCGACCCGCAAGTAGCCCACGCGCTAGTCTCTCTCTTGGCCGATTCCGGTCAAGAGGGAGACACCGCGTGAACACCTGGATCGACGAGAACTCGATGGTTCTCATCATCGCGCTGGCCATCGCCGGCGCGGTCCTCCTCGTCGTCGCCGTGGTTCTGCTCGCGCTCTGGCTGCGCGCCCGCCGGCTGCGGGCGCGGGAGAGCGCGAGGCGCATCCGTCTCGAACGGGAACGCAACGAGGCCGAACTCTCGCTCGCCGAGCAGAACGGCCGGCTGCGCATCATCCGCGAGCTGCACGAGGTGTCCGTGCACGACATGTCGGTGATCATCGGCCAGGCCGACGGTGCCAGGTACGCCGGAGAATCCGACCCGACGGCCGCCGTCCGCGCCGCGGCGGTCATCGCCGACGTCGCCCGTTCCACGCTCGCCGACCTGCGCAGGGTGATGACCGTCGTGCGCGAGGCCGAGGTCGACGTCGACGTGCACCCGGCGCTGAAGAGCACACGCGGACTGATCAAACTCATGACCGAGGCCGGGCTGCGCATCACGTTCGAGGAGACGGGCGAGCGCTACGACCTCAACCCCGGCGCCGAACTCGCGGTCTACCGCATCCTGCAGGAGTCCCTCGACAACGCGCTCAAGCACGGCGGCGAGGGGACCGAGGTGACGGTGGTCTTCACCTGGACAGACGAGGGCTTCCAGCTGCGGGTCGACGACGACGGCGTGCGCAACGAGCTGCGCCGCTCGGGCCTGAACCCCAACGACGCCTCGCAGCACCGGCCGGGGGAGATCGACGACGACCTGTCTGCGCTCACCGGGTTCATCGGCGGCGCAGGAATCACCGAGATGCGCGAACGCACCGAACTCTTCGGCGGCGTCTTCACCGCGACGCTGAACGCGGGCGTCGGGTTCTCGATCGCCGCCAGCTTCCCGTCGATCAGGTACCACAACGGCGTGCACGGGGTAAATCTGGACAAGCCGTGATCACGGTCCTCATCGCCGACGACCAGCCGCTGCAACGCGCGGGACTGCGCATGGTGCTCGGTTCGCAGCCGGACATCGAGGTGGTCGGCGAGGCCGGCGACGGTGCGCAGGCGCTCGCCCAGGTGCGGCGCACGAGAACGGACGTCGTGCTGATGGACCTCCGGATGCCACGGGTCAACGGTCTCGTCGCGAGCCAGCGCATCACGGGCGACGCGCGGGTGCTCGAACTCGGGCCCGCACCCCGGATCATCCTGATCACGGCCCTCGAACTCGACGAACACGTGCCGAGCGCGGCGGACGCCGGCGTGTACGCGATGGTTTACAAAGACGTCGAGCCCGAGGTGCTGCTGTCGCTCGTGCGGGCGGCCGCGGCGAACCCGTAGCCGCCGCGCGACCCTACTCGTCGAGGTTGTCGACGCCCGGCAGCCACTCGAGTCCGTCGACGCCCCAGCCCTCGCGCCGGATCGCCTTCGCGGCCGCCTTCGCGTGCTTGGTCTCGAGGCGGTCGGCGTAGAGGATGCCGTCGAGGTGGTCGTACTCGTGCTGGAAGATGCGGGCGAGCCAGCCCTCCGCCTTGATCTCGAAGGGCGTTCCCTCGAGGTCCACGGCCCTCAGCACGGCGAGTTCGGCGCGGCGCAGCGGGTAGCGCTCGCCAGGGATCGACAGGCAGCCCTCCGACTCCTCGTCTTCGTCGGCCGCGCCGACCGGCGGCGGGCTGATCCACAACTCGGGGTTGATCGCTTCGCCGCGCCACAGCACGTCGTCGTCGTCGATCCAGTTGAAGACGAAGACGCGCAGGCCGACGCCGACCTGCGGTGCCGCGAGTCCGACACCCGGAGCGAGCTCCATGGTTTCGTACATGTCGGCCACGAGGGTGCGCAGCGTGTCGTCGAACTCGGTGACGAGCTCTGCGGGGGAGTGGAGAACGGGGTCGCCAGTGATTCGAATGGGGAGTACGGCCATTCGTCAAGAATATCTGGGCAACAGCGGGTAGATTCGACGGGTGCCGCCAGAACTCAGCGACCTGACCGACCAGATTTCACTGACTCCCCACGAGGCGATCGGTATTCCGATCGCGCTCGTCGGGGCAGTGTTTCTCGCCTTGGGCACCCAATTTCAGCACCGCGGGGTAGCGAAGGTCGAGCGGAACCTCGGCTCCGCGAAAACCGGCCTCAGCGTCACGCAGCTGAAGGCGCTGCTCGGACGCCCGTCGTGGGCCATCGGCACGGTCATGCTCGGCCTTGCCATCGTGCTGCAGCTCACCAGCCTCGGCTTCTCGCCGCTCATCGTCGTCCAGCCGCTCGGTGCCGTCGCCCTGGTCGTCACGGCGATCGTCAACTCGCGTATGAGCAAGGTCAAACTCACCCGCAAGGCGATCAACGCGATCCTGTTCTGCGTGGTCGGGGTGGCGCTCTTCGTGACGATCGCGGCGTTCAACGCGCATTCCAAGCCGATCACGCAGACCCAACTCATCACGGTGCTGATCCTGCTCGGCGTGACGCTCGTGATCTTCGCCCTGTTTTTCGCGTTTATGCGCAAGAAGTTCAAGGCCGTCTTCTACATCCTGGGCGCCGGTGTGCTGTTCGGCTTCGTCGCCACCCTCGCCAAGACGGTCATCGACCGCATCAAGACCATCTCGCTCGAGAGTTTTCAAACGGGCGAGTTCGAGTGGCTCACCATCATCTGCGTTGTCGCTCTGCTCGCGGCATCCGTTCTCGGCTCCTACTTCGTGCAGTCCGCCCACTCGCACGGCTCGCCCGACCTCGTTGTCGCCGGGCTTACGGTTATCGACCCCATCGTCGCGGTCACGATCGGTATCGTTGTCCTCAACGAAACCGCCGGCGCACCGCTGTGGACGATGTTCGCCTTCTTGATCGCGGGAGGAATCGCCATCTACGGCGTGTTCCTGCTCTCCCGTGTTCACGTGCCTTCACCAGAGGAAACCCCCGACGTTGCCTGATTTCCCTAACTCGACCGCGAGCGAGCGCCCGTTGCGCGTTCTCATCGGAGCCGACACCTTCGCCCCTGAGATAAACGGAGCGGCCGCCTTCGCCGCCCGGCTCGCGGCAGGACTCGTAGAGCGCGGCCACGACGTGCACATCGTCGCCCCCGCCGCGAGCCGCAAGCACGGCACGTGGACGGAGGTGCTCGAGGGCCAGCCGATGACGGTGCACCGCCTCAAGAGCTGGCGCTGGTACCCGCACCCGTGGCTGCGCTTCGCCCTGCCGTGGCAGATCGAGAAGAACTCCGCGCGCGTGCTCGACGAGGTCAAACCCGATGTCGTGCACTTCCAGTCGCACATCATCATCGGCCGTGGCCTCTCCAACCAGGCCAAGAAGCGCGGCATCCGCATCATCGGCACCAACCACTTCATGCCCGAGAACATGCTCGAGCACACGCTCCTGCCCGAATTCCTGCAGGCCCCGGCCGTGCGCGCGGCGTGGGCCGCGGCCTCCCGCTCGTTCGGGCGCGCCGAGGTCGTCACGACCCCGACCCGCAAGGCCGCCGACTTCCTCGAGCACTACACCAAGCTCCGCGGCGTGATCGCGATCTCCTGCGGCGTCGACGCGCACCATTACACGCCCGACTTCTCGCCGCGCACCGAGAACCGCATCCTCTTCGTCGGACGCATCACGAACGAGAAGCAGCTCGACAAGCTGCTGCGCGCCTTCGCGATCCTCGACCCGTCACTCGACGCAAAACTCGAGCTCGTGGGCGGCGGCGAGCAGGAGAACAGCCTCAAGGCCCTCGCCACCCAGCTGGGCGTGCGCGATCGGGTGACGTTCACCGGCTACGCCGAAGAGGACTACCTGCGCAACGCGCTCACCCGCGCGACCGTGTTCGCGATGCCCTCGATCGCCGAGCTGCAGAGCATCGCGACGATGGAGGCCATGGCATCGGGCCTGCCCGTGGTCGCCGCGAACGCCATGGCGCTCCCGCACCTCGTGCACGACGGCGAGAACGGCTACTTGTTCGAGCCGGGCAACGTCGAGGAGTTCGCGGCCAAGCTCACCCAGGTGCTGACCATGCCCGAAGACGAGTTGCAGAAGCTCAAGCGCGAGAGCCTGCGCATCGTCGCCTCACACGACATCCAGCGCACGATCACGACGTTCGAGGCGATCTACCGCGGCCAGCCCATCCCGCAGCTCGACATCGAGATCCCGGAGACGAAGCCGGCCCCGTAACCCCACCGGTTGAGTAGCGCCCTCTGGGGCGCGTATCGAGCTGGTTGAGTAGCGCCCTCTAGGGCGCGTATCGAAACCCGGGCGCCCCTAGCGCCCGGCCTTGTCGAGGTTCAGGATCTCACCCGCGATCGCGAGGCGCTGCTGACCTCTGCCGCGCGCGGGGTTGAGGTAAAAGAGATCGAGCACCGAGATCCCGAACCGCGCGGCGATCTCATCCAAGATGTCCCCGGCGACGACCTCGTAGGTTGCGAGACCGTTGCTGTTCTCGGTGACCGGTCCGGTCGCGCCGCCCGTCGGCCCGCTGTCGACGACCCTGATGTCGGGGCGCAGATCGGGCATCGTCCACACCAACGGAGCGGTGGCGACGACGGAGTAGAAGCAGCCCGTACGCGGCGCATTGGCGTCGTTCAGGGTGATGACGAGCGTGTCGAAAAAATCGGGGTTGCCGAATGTGATGTCGCCGACTCGCATGCCACCGCCCACGTGTAGAACGACGCTGGCAGAGGGCGCCGGTGCGATGTGGTCCAGTACGAACATCATAAAACCGCCGTCGCAGTAAGCGGCTTCGGTGAATGGTTCGGCCGACAGATTGGGGATGAGGTCGGTGCCGGGAGGCGTGACGAAGTTGTCGATCTGGAGCCGGAACTCGCCGGCGGGTGCAGCCACGATGCTCACATCGCCCGTGGTGAGGTCGTCGACGGAGACGAGCTCGCCGGTCGCGACGACTGTGCCCTCTTCGAGATGGATCGGCGCGGGCGTGGGCGTGTTCGTCTTCCCCGTGACGAGAGCGGCGTCGGTCTCGCTCGGCTCGGGGGTGACTACCGTGCAGCCCGCGAGCAGAGCAACAGCGACGAGGGGAGCGAGAAGGTGTCGCGCGTTCACGGGCAGCCCTTTCGTTCGCTGAGCAAACATCAACGCCGCTCAGCCTGCCACAGTTCGACACGGGTGCGCTGTACGGACGCGCCGGGGCCGACGCTGTATCGTGGATGCGCGGCGGCCTCCGGGTCGCCTGTGCTCGCTCCGGTGGCCGGAGCCCGCGCGGGGTGGTAGCTCAGCTGGTTAGAGCAGCGGACTCATAATCCGTCGGTCACGGGTTCAAGTCCCGTCCGCCCTACAAAATAACATTGCGATGCGGAGGCATCCACTCGATTTAGCGAGACGCAAAGCATTCCGCGCGAAGTCCGTTGTCCGTGACCTGTGACCAAGCGGGCAGAATGTTGCCATGAACACTGGCTGACGGCATCCCTCACGCTGCGAACAAGCTGGCTGCGGTGTGCCGCAGGCCGTGGAGGCGTACGGTGGGCCGGCTAATCTTCTCGACTGCGGGCAGGAAGCCCCGACGGTACGGTTCCATCTGCGGTATCCACGCTGACCTCTACAGCTCGGCACCGGACGGATCGGGACAGATTCAGGACACAAAGGCGAAGGGAATCGGGGGACCTTGGCATGGAGGTAAGCGAGAACCCTGTGAACCTATCGTCACGACTGATCGCCATCGGTGCGATGGTGAGTGCGGTAGTTGCCCAGAGCTTCTACCTATGGGCGGCCACCCTGACGTTCTGGTTAGGACCGGGCCAGTCGCCGACCTTCGACGGCGGGCTCCTCGTCGCACACATCACAAGTGCCGTTCTGATCGTCGTCGCGATCGTGGTCCTAATTGTCGCGCGCGCTCTGGCGCTCGCGGTGACTATCTGCGTCTGGGCCTTGCTGCTCCTAATCAACACCGGGCTCTGGACAGTGGCTGGCATCCCGGGGATGGTCACCACAGTGGTGCTTGGGTGGGCCTGGTTAGCGCGGTCGCGCGGGCTGCCGCAGCCGAAGTAGGGGCGGCTGCCGCTTGGCACCGCCGTCACAAGCAGCCGGGTCTTGACACCGTACTTTCATTTTGGAAGTGTTGGCTCCATGAGCCTCTTCATCACCTGCCCGGTCGAAAGCGTCGAGCGCACGACCGCCTTCTATACCGCCCTCGGCTGGACTCTCAACGCCGAGATGTCAGATCACAACGTGTCGTGCTTCGCGATCGGTCCCGAGCAGTACGTCATGCTCGGCAGCCGTGAGATGTACGCGAGCGTCGGCGCCACCGAGGAATTGATCGGCGGCCCCGACACCCCCTCGAAGGTGACGGTCTCGTTCGACCTCGGAAGCCGTGAAGCGGTTGATGAACTCGTCGAGCGCGCCGGCGCTGCCGGCGGGCGTATCGGTGACATCGACGACTACCCCTTCATGTACCAGCGCCAGTTCGATGACCCCGACGGCTACCACTACTCGCCGTTCTGGATGAAGCCGGACACCGATCCGATCGCGTGAGCGACCTCGCCGCAGCCCTCGACATCGTCGGAGCCCGGTGGGCCCTGCTCATCGTGGAGCGGCTGCTCGACGGTCCACAGCGATACGGCGACCTGCAGCGCGACCTCGGAATGGGGACGAACATGCTCGCGACCCGCTTGCGCGAGCTCGAAGCGGCTGGCGTCCTGCACCGTCTGCCCCTCCGGCACAACACCCGCGCCTATGCGCTGACCGATCGCGGGCTCGCTCTGCGCGAGGCCATCGTCGCGCTCGGACACTGGGGCGCAGAGCACGCCTAGGGGTGCCTCGGATTCTCGAATCGTCGTTTCCTCTCACGTCAACGCGACGTCTTGCAGGGTGCCTCTCGCGAGGAGGACAATCGCAGCCAGCAGTGCTTGTTCTGAAGCCTGCCCCGGCCACGACCGAGCGCACCCATGCAGCGCAAGCCATCTAACCACTCACCCTGTTGGAGGCTCATCATGTCGAAGAACAGGTTCAGGATGCTCGGGGTCGCCGTTGTGGCGACCGTCGGTGTTCTGGCCCCCACCGTTGCAAGTAGCGCGGCCCTCGCCGACCGCCGCTCAGACGCCGACCCTTCCGTGATCACAAAATGGAACGAGATCGCCGAGCGCACCATCTACGCCGAAAACCAGACGCCGGTGCCGGCATCCACTCTCTATTTCGGATTCGTGTCCATCGCGATGTACGACGCCGTCGTTGCGATCGAGGGCAGGTACGAGCCGTACCTCGATCAGCGCCGCGCCCACCGGCACGCGTCGTCGGAGGTCGCTGCGGCGACCGCCGCCTTCATGGTGCTCGTCCGCTACTTCCCGAACTCGGCCGACAAGCTGCTCGCCGACTACCTCACCACCCTCGACGGCGCGCGCAAAGGCACCGGGACCGAGCAGGGTGTGCGGGTCGGACTCCGTGCCGCGGCGGCGCTGATCGCCGAACGGCAGGGCGACGGCATCGGGGCCACCAAGACCTTCACAGAGCAACCAGCCCCCGGGGTGTGGCGACCGACGCTTCCCGGGGAGGCCGAGTTCGCGGTGCCGTGGCTGGGCTTCGTGAAGCCGCTCACCTACGGTTCACCGGCCGACTTTCCCCTTCCCGGACCGCCGGAGCTGACAGGCGCCGAGTACGCGCAGGAGTTTGCGGAAGTGCGCGACTACGGCGAGCGCGAAGGATCGTCCCGCACCTCAGAGCAGACCGAGACGGCGCTGTTCTTCAACTCCAATATCGTGAGCCAATTCCAAGCCGGCCTGCGTGACGAGGTGACCCGGCGTGGGTACGACATTGTGGAGAGTGCTCGCGCGTTCGCACTGATGGACACGTCGATGGCCGACACCCTGATCGCCTGCTGGAACGCGAAGTACGAGTACGGCTTCTGGCGCCCGATCACCGCGATCCAGCTGGCCGACACAGACGGCAACCCGGCGACCAATGCGGAACCTAACTGGATCCCGCTAGCGCCCGCGACACCGCCGTACCCGGACTATCTCAGCGGCCATGCCTGCAACGTCGGGGCGGCGTCGAACACGTTGAGCTACCTGTTCGGCGCGGAGACCCTCGACCTGAACCTGGTCGGAGGCGCTGTCACCCGGCACTACGACAGTGCTGCCCGGTTGGATGAAGACACCATGAACGCCAGGATCTGGCTCGGGCTGCACTTCCGTTCGGCGATGACCGACGGCAACGAGCTCGGACACCGGGTGTCGGACTGGGTGATCGGGAACTACTTCCAGCCTGTCGACTGAGGTGCGGTCCGGATACCGTCTGAGGTCGCCAGATTGGCGAGCAGCTGTAATCGCTCCGCGCTGGGGGAGCCGGGTTCCGCGGTGTAGACCATCAGCGTGAGGCCCGGCTCGGCCGTGATGGCGAGTTCTTCGTAGGACAGAAGCAGTTCGCCGACGACCGGGTGGTTGAACCGCTTGGTGCCGGTTCCGTGGGTGCGCACGTCGTGCGCCGCCCACAGCTGGCGGAACGTCTCACTGCGCGTCGACAGCTCGCCGACGAGGTCCTGAAGGGCTTTGTTGTTCGGGTCGTGCCCCGCCCGTGCCCGCATGATCGCGACACACATGCCGGCGAACAGGTCCCAGTCCGGGTAGAACTCGCGGGAGGCGGGGTCGAGAAACTGGAACCGCGCGAGGTTCGGCGTCAGTCCGCCGTCGCCGATGATGGGGGAGTAGAACGCGCGTCCGAGGTCGTTGGTCGCGAGGATGTCCTGGTGCAGGTTCACGACGACCGCGATGCCGCCGGTGATGGTCGCGAGCATCCACTGCAGACTCGGCCGGTTCACGGCGTTCTTCCCCGAGCGGCGGCGCGGGCGACCCGATAGCGGAATCCCGTCGGCGGCTCGCGCGAGGTCGAAGAGGTGGGTCCGTTCGGTGTCGTCGAGTTGAAGCGCACGGGCGATTGCGTCCAGCACGGAAGACGATGCGCCGGCGATCTGACCGCGTTCGAGCTTGGAGTAGTACTCGACGCTTACCCCGGCGATGACGGCGACCTCGTTGCGTCGCAGCCCGGGCACCCGCCGGTTGGCGCCTGCCGGCAGACCCGCGAGTTCGGGGGTGACTTTGGCCCGTCGCGACATGAGGAACTCGCGCACCTCGGATTGATTGTCCATATCACCGACGTTACGTCTTAATGCCCGGTGATGGGGTGCTCTCCCGGTACACCTCTCAGCAGGGACTCCCCGTCGGCGGTCTCGGCGGCTTGAGTGGGTCTACGACCACTTGAGATGCGAGGAGCGCGATATGCGTGCAGTGATGATGTACGGACCCGGCGATGTGCGGGTCGAAGAGCGGGATATGCCGCGAATCGTCGAGACTACGGATGCCGTCATCCGTGTCACGGCGACCTGTATCTGCGGTTCCGACCTGTGGCCGTACCGTGGTGCCGAGCCACTGTCGTCCACGCCGCAGGCTATGGGCCACGAGTACATCGGGGTGGTCGAGCAGATCGGCTCGGACGTCGAGAACGTGAAGGTCGGCGACTTCGTGGTCGGTTCCTTCGTGGCATCCGACAACACCTGCGAGATCTGCGCGGCCGGCTACCAGTCACGCTGCGTCCACAACGTGATGATGGGCGAGATCGGCACTCAGGCCGAATTCGCCCGTATCCCGCTCGCCGACGGCACTCTCGTTGCCACGCCCGGACAACCGGACCCCGAGCTGATCCCGTCGTTGATGGCCGCCTCGGATGTTCTCGGAACCGGCTGGTACGGCGCCGTCGCGGCAGAAGCGGGACCGGGCAAAATCATTGCCGTGGTCGGCGACGGAGCTGTCGGGCTCTCAGCCGTGCTCGCGGCGAAGCAGCTCGGCTCGGAGCGGATCATCATGTTCAGCCGCCACCCGGAACGCCAGGCCCTGGCCCGCGCGTTCGGAGCGACCGACATCGTCGAGGGACGCGGCGACGAGGGAGCCGCGAAGGTCAAGGAGCTCACCGGCGGCTACGGCGCCCACGGAACGGTCGAGGCCGTCGGCACCCAGGAGTCCATGTGGCAGGCGATCAACACCACCCGGCCCGGCGGCTACGTCGGCTATGTCGGCGTCTCGCACGGCGTCGAACTCGACGGGCTGAACCTGTTCTTCACCAGCGTGCATCTCCACGGCGGCCCCGCACCGGTGCGTCACTACCTGCCCGAACTCATCGACCTGATCTGGGACCGGAAGATCGACCCCGGAAAGGTCTTCGACCTGACCCTCCCGGTCGAAGACGCCGCCGAAGGCTACAAAGCCATGGACGAGCGTCGCGCCACCAAGGTCCTCCTCACCTTCTGACGAAAGCAGCTACTCATGACTGATCAACCCGAACAAATCGGAGGCGGCCGGAACCTGTTCGGCGATTTCGCTCCGAAGCTGGCCGACCTCACCGACGACGTGCTTTTCGCCGACGTCTGGAATCGTCCCGAACTCTCCGCGCGGGATCGCAGCCTGATCACGGTCGCCGTGCTCGCGGCCGGCGGCCACACCGCACAGCTCGAGTTCCACCTCGGTCGCGCCGTCGAGAACGGTGTCACCCGCACCGAGCTGATCGAGGCCATCACACACGTGACGCTCTACGCCGGCTGGCCCAACGGCATGGCGGCAATGGGCGTCGCCAAGACCCACTTCACCGACGAGAACCGACGAACACCGTGAACATCGAACCCGCCACCCCCACCTCGAAGAACCCGCCCTCCCAGTTCGCCGGCGACGTGTGGCTCGACCCGATCGCCCTCCCGCACGAGGCGGGGCAGAGCATGGTCGTCGCCACCGTGCGTTTCGCGCCCGGTGCCCTCACCGCGTGGCATTCCCACGAGCACGGCCAGTATCTGCGGGTGACGCAGGGCATCGCCCGTTTTGGCAGCCGCGACGGGACCATCATCGAGGTCCACCCGGGGCAGACCCTCTACACGCCCCCTGGCGAGGAGCACTGGCACGCCGCGGCACCCGGCGTCTTTATGGAGCACATCGCGATGCTGCAGAACGGTGAAGATCCCGCGAAGACCACCACGTGGGCAGAACACATCACCGACGACCAGTACGACGGCCGCTAGGTGGACGCGTCGACGCAGACCCCGACCCAGCGGACGGCGCCATCGCGCACCCGGCTTCCCACCGCCACTCTCGGAGCACTCGCCGTTATCGGATTCGTCCTGGTCGCGATGGAGACCATGCCGGCCGGTCTGCTGCCGGTCATTGCCACAGGGATGGGGACCACCGAGGGCACGGTCGGCCTGTACGTGAGCGCCTACGCGCTCGGCACGGTGATCGTGACGATCCCCGCCATCACCCTCACCAGGGGCATGCGGCGCAAGCCACTCATCCTCGCGGCCATCCTCGGGCTCATCCTCGCGAACACGATCACCGCCATCTCCTCCGACGTCACCCTCTCGCTGGCGTCACGATTCGTGGCGGGCGCGTTCTCGGGCATCATCTGGGGGATGCTGGCCGCCTACGGCCGCAAGATCAGCCCGCCATCCCGGGCGGGCCTGTCGCTGGCCATCGTCTCGGCCGGAGCTCCCGTCGGCTTCGCCCTCGGCACCCCCTTGGGATCGTGGTTGGGAATGACGTTCGACTGGCGGTGGGCCTTCTTCGGACTCACGGCGGTGGCGCTCGTCGCGGGCGCCGTGATCGCCCTCGTCGCTCCGGACGCCGAGGGGCAGGCCGACACGTCCCGGCTGCCGATCGTCCGCGTGCTGCGCATACCCGGCATCCTGGTCATCCTCGCCGTCATCTTCACCTGGATGCTCGCGCACAACACCATCTACACCTACATCTCGCCCTATCTTCGGGCCACGAGCAGCAGCCTGAGCGTCGACCTGCAGCTGTTCGTTTTCGGCGTCGCCTCGATCGGCGGGATCGTCGTCACCGGCGCGCTCCTCGACCGGTTCCCACGACCGCTGCTGCATGGAAGCGTCATCGTGTTCATCGCGGCAGGCGCCATTCTCCTCGTCGGCCACTCGTCGACCCCGGCGATAGTCGTCGCGACGGTTCTGTGGGGAATCACGTTCGGGGGAGCATCCGCTCAGCTTCAAGCGGCGCTCACCACCACCGGCGGCGCCGACTCGGACGTCGCGAACTCGTTCCTTCCGGTCGCCTTCAACCTCGCCATCTTCACTGCCGGTATCCTCGGCGCCGCGCTCGTCGGCACCTTCGACGGCCTGGTGCTCACGGTCGTGATGATCGGGTCTGGCCTCGCCGCGCTCGCTCTGACCTTCTACGGGCGCCGCAACGCCTTCCCCGTGCACCTGTAGCCCGACCCGACGGGCGTACCGCGGCGCAGTGACGCACAACCGCTGCAGATCGGCTGGTACGAACCCTCGAGCAGGATCGAAGAAGCCGCCCACGGTCGATCGTCCCTACGATGGGCGAATGGTAGATACGAAGAGTCCAGACACATTCAGCCCTGAAGAGAAGCGAGCGATGCGCGAGAGGGCGAAGGAACTGAAGGCGGCCACCGGCAGGGAGAATGACGCGGCGGCCAACGAGCAGGCTATCGCCAAGCTTCCCGACGACGAGCGCGAGCTCGCCGAGCGAATCCGTGCGATCGTCGTCGCCGCGGCGCCGCACCTGGACCCGAAGACCTACTACGGATTCCCTGCGTGGGCGCGCGACGGCAAGGTCGTCTGTTTCTTCAAGCCGAAGTCGAAGTTCAAGGTGCGGTACTCGACCTTTGAGTTCGACACCGCGGCGACGTTGGACGACGGAGAAGTCTGGGCAACGGCGTTCGCCGTGCACAACGGCATGACCGCCGCCGACGCTGACATGCTCGGCGCGCTCGTGACAAAGGCCGCCGGCTGAATCGCTACGACCGTGCGGCCCGCGCCCGCGCCATGATCGCGGCGATCACCTCGGTCTTGGCGTCGGCGTACGCGTTCATATCGTCGAACCCCTGCCTGATCAATGCGCGCTTGGTGTCCGCGTACAACGCCCGATCGTCGGCGTCAGTGCGCAGTCGGTCGCGGAAGAGCACGTACTTCATCACAGCTTCGTCGCCCTTCGCGTAGATGTGCACGTGCACGTCGCGGGCCGGTGTGCGCACCAGGCGATGACCCGGTTCGCGGACGCGCAGCACATATCCCGCGGCCAGAAGCGGCACGAGATAGTCCTCCTCCGCGGTGATGTCGTCGACCGCGACAACGATGTCGACGATCGGCTTCGCGTCGAGCCCTGGCACCGACGTCGACCCGATGTGCTCGATGTCCACGTCCTCCGCTCGGAGAGCCTGGAGAAGACGCGCCTCGTGCTCGGCGAAGACAGCCGGCCACCGGTGGTCGTAGTCGACCACTTCGAGGTGGCGAACCTCGACTCCGCCGACGAGGTCGACCTGTTCGACGTCCGGTCGTCGAGGTATCGGTGATGTGTCCACGCGACCATTATCCCGGCGTCCGATGCCGGGACGGTTCGAGCTCCTGCAGGCCCCTGCCATTTCGAGGCACGGGCAATATACTGCATATTGCAAACGCGATGAAAAGGAGATTTCATGACAGCGAACCCGAACACGCAGCACGACGTCGTCATCATCGGGGGAGGGGCGGCCGGTCTCAGCGCGGCGGTTATGCTCGGTCGCGCGCGCCGATCGGTGGTGGTGATCGACGAGGCGCATCCGCGCAACAGATTCGCCCCACACATGCACGGCCTGCTCAGTAGAGACGGGATGTCGCCGCTCGCGTTGATCGAAACGGGTCGGGCCGAAGCGCTCAAGTACGGCGTCACTTTCGTCGCGGGTGCGGCCACGGTCATCGAACCCGCCGACGAGGGCTTCATCGTCCGCGGCCCGCAAGACCTGCGCGCGCGCAGGGTCATAGTGGCCACCGGTCTGGTCGACGTTCTGCCAGACATCCCCGGCGTCGAACAGCTGTGGGGCACCGCCGCCGTCGTCTGCCCCTATTGCGACGGCTGGGAGGTGCGGGACGAACCGCTCGGGGTGATCGCCACCTCTCCGATGAGCCGGAACCAGGCGCACCTGTTGCGCCAGTGGAGCTCCGACCTGACGGTGTTCGGCGCCCGGGAGGCGGGGATCCCCGAGGTCGAGCTCGAGGGCCTCGCGGCACGGGGTATCGCCCTGGCGCCGCCCGCGCTCGAGGTGAGCGGCACTCTCGGCGACGTGCGGGTCAGCACCGCGTCCGGGCGGCATCGGGTGGCGCGCGTATTCGTGGGGGCGCGGCCACGGCCGTCGGACGCGCTGCTCCGCGAGCTCGGCTGCTCCACCACCGACACCCCGGCGGGACCGTTCGTCGGCACAGATCCGAGCGGGCAGACGAGTGTCGCGGGCGTGTGGGCCATTGGAAATGTCGCTGACGCGAAAGCGCTGGTACCCATCGCCCTGGGCGCCGGCACGCTCGCCGCGACGCAGGTCAACATCTCGCTCCTCGAAGAGGAGATCGCGCGTGCTTCCGCCGCGTGATCGAGCAGCGGTAAGCAGGACCGGGCCCCTCGGCAGCGCGGTGATCGTGATCGGGATCGCGGCCGCGATCGTGGTCACCGGCTTCGCCGGCGAGCAGGCTCTCGTCGCGGTACTCGCCTGGGGCGCCGGTCCTATCGCGTCTGGTGACGCGTTCCGGTATGCCGGAGGTGTCGCTCTGCTGACGGTGCTCTACGTGGCGGCGGTCCGACGCGTCCTGCGCCATCCGCAGAACTCCGTTTTCGCCGCCGTGCTGGTCGGCGTATCCGTCGTCGGAGTGCTGTTCTCCGTCTTCCTTGCCCTGCTCGGTTCCGGACTCTGGGCCGCCGCACGCGGGCTCACCGAAGCCGAAAGTCTCGGCACGTTCTGGCTGTTCCTCGTCGCCGTGGCCGCGCCGTCGCTCGGAAGTCTCCTCGCGGCGATTGTGACCGCACACGTCGCGACGCGTCCGGCGCCGACCCTGCCGGACCGGCGCGACGCACAGCGGCGAGCCGGTCCGGTCTGACCCCGAGGTCGCTCAGCGCGTGGCCACGAGCGCGTTCTCCGCGGCCTCGACGATAACGTCGGCCACCGCTCCCGCCTGGGTCAGGTACAGGGCGTGACTGGCGGAGACGCTCGTGATTCTGGCGCCCATACGCTCCGCCATGTGTCGCAGCATCGCCTGGTCGAACGCCTTGTCCTCCGTCCCGATGACCGCCCAGCTCGGCTTGGTGCGCCACGCCGCACGGGTGACGGCCGTGCCGAACACCGACATGTCGATCGGGACCTGGGAGTCGCGCAGGAAGGCCGCGTCCGCGTCCGTCGCGTCGGCTGCGAACCCGCCCGCGAACCTGTCGTGGTTGAGAAAGCCGAAGCCGTCGTCTCCGACGTCGATGACGAACTCGGGCGTCGGAGCGAACCCTTCGTACTGCTGGGCGGTGGTCTCGCCCTCGTCCGGCGCGAGCGCCGCGACATAGACGAGTCCCGCGACATTGTCGTGGGTTCCCGCCTCGGTGATGACCGTGCCGCCCCAGGAATGACCGACGAGGATCGTGGGCCCGTCCTGCATGTCCAGGACCCTCGTCGTGGCCGCGACATCGGCTTCGAGCGAGGTGAGCGGGTTTTGCACGATCGTCACGCGGTATCCGCGGCTCGTGAGGGTGTCGTGCACACCCCGCCACCCCGAACCGTCGGCAAACGCCCCGTGTACGAGTACCACGTTCCTGATGTCCTGTTCGGTAATGCTCATGATGCCTTCCTCTGCGTCTCCATGCCGGATTGACCGGACGGTTCCGGTCAGCAATGTGCAATATATTGCACATTGCGCCGCCGATCAACCCCCGGTGCCACGTGATGCTCCACGTCCTGGACGGCCGATGTAACGCACACCGTCGGCGGACAGAGTCACCGTTGACCACGAGCGGCTGTCGAGGTAGATTCGCGTTATCGCCCCAGTCCCCGGTGACCCTATTCACGACGACTGGAGCCACCATGACGATTTCACTCTCCGCCGCCTCCACCTCTCCCGCCCTCGACGACATCGTGCTCGTCGACGTCGGCGACAACCGCTGGCGCGTTGTCGACGCCCGTGTCCCGCAGGGCGACGCGACGGCCCTGCTGGGCTTCGTCCGCGTGGTCGGTGGGCTCTACGCGGTGACTTCGATCACGCGTCCCTTCGCGGTGTCGTACTGCGACGACTTGGCTGCGGCACCCGACGCGTTCGTCAATCTGCTGTAGCTGGTAGACGCGCTGGACGGATGGCCGCAGTCACGGATTTTCCGTCTGGCGCCCGGATGCGGTGGCGACTTTCGTCGGGATGCCTCGCGAGAGCGCCAACGAGAGCGCGGAGATCAGAATGAGCCCGAAGAATGCGACCCGAAGCGACGAGAGTTGCGATTCGCGGTAGATAGACGACAGTTCGGATGCCTCGTCGGCGGACAGCCCCGCGTCCTGCCCGATCGCGTCGACAGTGTCGGCGGGCACGATGTCGACCCCGTTGGCGGTCGCCTCCGTGATTAACCCTTGGGCCGCAGTCGGCAGCTCGCTGCTCGCGATGCCCGCGGCGAACGTACTTGTCAACGATCCGACCAGTATCGACCCGATCAACGCCGTGCCGAGCGACGAGCCGAGGTTCTGGAATACGCCCTGCAGCCCTCCCACCTCGCTCGTCTCCTTTTCCGTCACCGCAGACATGTTCACGTTTCCGATCTGCGACGCGAGCAGGCCCAGCGCAGCGCCGGCCAGGAACATGCCGACGGCGAAGAGCCCTCCCCGGAGGTCCGGCGTCACAGACCCGAGAAGAAGTATCGCGCTGAAGACGAGCACCAGCTGCCCCGCGCGCACGATGCGTCGCGGCGACCAGCTGCGCGAGAGTCTGGTGCCGACGACAGAAAACAGGATGAGCGAAATGGACAGCGGGAAGATCCTGATCCCGGTTTGCAGCGGGTCCAATCCGAGTGTCATCTGCAAGTAGACCGGCACCATGAAGAAGAGACCAGCGGTGACGGCATACTGGGCGCCCAGTACGCCCAGGCCGCTGCGTAGTTGGGTGATCGAGAACATCTCCACGTGCACGAGCGGGGAACGCCGCTGCGCTACGAGCCACGCCTGCCGCCGGAAGAAGGCGTAGATGAGCGCCCCGCCCACGACCATGAACCACGAGGTAAGTGAGACACCGAGTGGCGCGATCTCGACACCGGCGATCTCAGGCGAAGCGGCGGGCGAGACCCATCCCCAGGTCTTGCTCTGCAGCATGCCGAACACCACGAGAACCAGGCCGACGGACGAGAGGAGAACTCCGACCACATCGATACGCACGGTCTGCCTCGGAGTCCTGTCATCGACCAATCGCGCGGCGACTACGACGGCTGCCATGATCACCACCTCCGCCACGAAGACGTATCGCCAGCTGAAGTAGGTCGTGACGAAGCCGCCGATGAGGGGGCCCGCGGCGACGGCAGCCCCCGACACGGCTCCGATCACGGCGAAGGCGGTGATCCGGTCGCTGCCCGCGTAGTTGTCGGCGACCAGCGCGGCGATGGCCGGAATGACGAGAACCGCGCCCAGTCCCTCGATCACCGACCAGCCGAGGAAGAGGAAGGCCACGTTCGGGCTGACCGCGGTGATCAACGATCCGAGCGCGTAGACGCACGAACCGATGACGAAAGCGCGGCGCCGGCCGAGGATATCGCCGAGCTTGGCGCCTAACAGCATCAGCGCCGCCATGGTGAGTGTGTAGAACGTGATCGCGGCCTGCATCGCCGCCACTGTCGTATCGAGATCGTCGACCACCGTGGCTATCGACACGTTCATGACGGTACCGTCGAGCACCATAACGAACTGGGCGGCACCCAGAACTATCACGACGGACCTTTTTTTCACGAGACCACCAACCTCGACCCCTGAGTACCTGCCAGACCCGAAGTTTCCGCCCCCTGTGAGCCGCAGCGCCTCATCTGGATCAGGTGGGGTCAGGGCCGTGGACGGGTAACTAGATTCGGTGTCGTGAGCAGCCACGGCAAAGCGGACCTTCGGGCCCCGATGGCGGAGCGGGCGGCCCTCGGCCGCACCGCGCGCAAGAGCGCGCCTCGCGCGGAGCACGCGCACTGGGCGCCCGCGGCGGACCGCCTCGACCCCGTCGCCATTCTCGAAGACCAGGCGACAACGCGTGTACCCGAGCTGGTCCCGATCCGGCACGGCCGAATGCTCGCATCCCCGTTCGCGTTCTATCGCGGTGCCGCTGCGATCATGGCGGGGGACCTCGACGGGACACCAGACTCCGGGTTGACGGTGCAGCTCTGCGGTGATGCCCACTTGTCCAACTTCGGGCTGTTCGCCAGTCCGGAGCGCGCCCATATTTTCGACATCAACGACTTCGACGAGACACTTCCCGGTCCGTGGGAGTGGGACGTCAAGCGCCTCGCCGCAAGCTTCGACGTCGCGGGACGCCATCGCGGATTCTCTCGTCCGGAGCGCCGGCAACTCGCGCAGACCGTCGCCCGTGGCTACCGTGAGCGCATGCGCGGAAGCGCCACGTCGCGCGTGCTGGCCGCGTGGTACGACCGGGTGGACGCCGATCAGCTCTTCGAGCTGCTGCGCCGGGCGCACACCGAGAACCGGTTGAAGAAAGACCAGGTTGACCGTTTGGGGGTCGGCGTCGCGAAAGCGCGTCTCCGGGACAGCGCCCGCGCCTTCCGCAAGCTCGTGTACGTCGTCGATGGCGAACTTCGCATCCGGCCGCAGCCCCCGCTTATCGTGCCGCTCGCCGATCTCGGCCCGGCCGGTCGCACACGGTCAGACGACGAAGAAACCGTGCGCGAGATCCTGCTCGGGTACCGTTCCACTGTGCTGCAGCCGAATCATCCGCTGCGCGACTTCGAGTTCGTCGACATGGCGCGCAAGGTCGTCGGCGTGGGCAGTGTCGGCACCCGGTCGTGGGTGGTCCTCCTTCGCGGGCGCGACAACCTCGACCCGTTGTTGCTGCAGGCCAAGCAGGCCGAACACTCGGTTCTCGAGAAGTATCTCCCCCCGAGCGAATACGAGCATCACGGCGAACGCGTGGTGCGCGGTCAACGCATCATGCAGTCGGCGAGCGACATCTTTCTCGGCTGGGAACGGGTCGAGGGCTTTGACGGTGTCTCCAGGGACTTCTACATTCGCCAGCTCACCGACTGGAAGGGGTCCGTCGACGTCGACGTGATGCAGTACCCGGTCGCCCTCCTGTACGCGCGTCTGTGCGGCGAGACGCTAGCCCGGGCCCACGCGCGGTCCGGCGACCGGATGGCGATCGCGGGCTATCTGGGCGGGTCCGATACGTTCGATCGGGCGATCGCGCGGTTCTCGGAACGCTACGCGGATCAGAACGACCTCGACTTCGACGCGTTCCGCGAGGCCGTGGCATCCGGACGTATCCACGCGGACACCGATCACTGAGGAAGATGCGACATGCGAAAACTGATCTTCGACGCCGATATCGACGCGCCCGTGCAGCACGTCTGGAACGTCATGCTCGACCTCGACACCTATCGGGAGTGGGCGTCCGCGTTCCACGACGGCTCGACCTACGAGGGCGGGTGGAACGAGGGCGACGAGATCCGCTTCCTCGGCCCGAACGACGACGGCACGACCGGAGGCCTCGCAGCCATCGTCGAGACCAGCCGTCCGGGGGAGCTGGTCGCCATGCGATACGTCGCCGAGGTGGACGCGGGCGGCGAGAATCGAGAAAGCCCCGTGGTCGGCATGCGAGAGAGCTACGCGTTCAGCGGCACCGGCGGCCCGACAACGGTGACAGTCGAGCTCGAGGTGCCCGACGACTGGGCGCCCATGATGATGGACGCGTGGCCGAAAGCCCTCGGGAGGCTCAAAGAGGTCGCGGAGAGCGCCTAGGCTCGTTTCGACCGATTCCGTGAGGAATGGCACCGGCCGCAACAGCGTTGTGCTGGGAGGTGCGAACGACAGCACCACCGAGGAGACACCCCCATGCCGGTCATAACCTGGCTGTTCGACGCCCAGCTCGTGATCGGCGACCAGACCGTGCTCTGGCGCGAGATCGTCGGCAACCTCTTCGGCCTGCTCAGCGCGCTCGGCGGCATGCGCCGCAAGATCTGGGCCTGGCCGGTCGGCATCGTCGGCAACGCCCTGCTGTTCACCGTGTTCCTAGGCGCCGTCTTCGACACCCCTAACCCCGTGAACCTGCTCGGCCAGGCCGCCCGCCAGGTGATGTTCATCGTCGTGTCGGTCTACGGCTGGTACCGCTGGAAGCACAGTGCGGATGCCGGCGGTGCGGCCGTCGAACCGCGCTGGGCAGGCGGGCGGTCGCGTCTGCTGCTCGTGATCGGGCTCGTCGCAGGTACCGCCATTCTCACGCCGGTCTTCACGGCTCTCGGATCGTTCGAACCGGTCTGGGCCGACGCCTGGATTTTCACCGGGTCGCTGCTCGCCACCTACGGGATGGCCAAGGGCTGGGTGGAATTCTGGCTGATCTGGGTGGCCGTGGACATCGTGGGCGTGCCGCTGCTGATCAGCGCCGGGTACTACGCCTCGGCGCTCATGTACGTCTTCTACGGCGCTTTCACCCTGGCCGGATTTTTCGTCTGGGCCCGCGCCCGCAAGCGTGCGGCGCTCGTGGCCGCCTCGCCGGACGGCCAGCAAACTCTCGGCTTTGTACATCGTTCGATGTAGCCGCATATCCCCTGGACGGACGATGACTTCCGGGGGCAGGAGGGCGAGGCTAGAGCCACGCCCACTCCCCGAAAAAGAGGTTCACCGTGAACACTGCTGTCGACGTCACTCCCGTTGCCACAACACCGATCTCGCCGGACGCCGTGGATCTTCCCCCGACGACCAGCGTGAGCGTGACCTGGTGACCGTCGGTTCGGACACGGGCGTCATCGACCGACCGGCGCGGCCCGCCCGGCGCAAGAACCGGGTGCTCGTCATCGACGAGGAGGCTCCGCTCACCGACCTGCTCACGCTCTCACTCACCTTCGAGGGCTGGGAGGTGGAGACCCTCGCCAACGGTAACGAGGCGGTCGCGGTGGCCACTCGCTTCCGCCCCGACGCGATCCTGCTCGACATGATGCTGCCCGACGTCAGCGGCGTCGCCGTCGTCACCCGGCTGCGCGAGAGCGGCATCACCACTCCGGTGATCTTCCTCACCGGCCGAACCTCGCTCGAGGACAGGCTCGCCGCGTTCGGAGCGGGCGGCGACGACTACATGACCAAGCCGTTCGGCCTCGAGGAGGTCAGCACGCGGCTGCGTGCCGTCTTCCGTCGCGCCGGTCTCGCCGACACGAGCATCGTGTTCGCCGACCTGGTCGTCGACGACGCGAGCGGCCAGGTCTGGCGTGCCGGCGAGCCGGTGTTGCTCTCCTCGCTCGAGGTGCGCATCCTCAAGGCGCTCATCGAGCGCGCGGGCGATCCGATCGACGGCACCGGAATCATCCGAATGCTCGGACTGTCGGGGCACACGGTCATCGATTCGGCCGCGACGCGCGCCGTCGAGAGCCTGCGAGTGACGATCAATTCGGATGCCGCCCCACTCGTCCACCTCTCCGACGGGGCGGCGTGGATTGCCGCGCCGCTCGCCGACGCGTAGCCGCTAGCCCAGGTCTGAGCGAAAAGCCACCCCGAACGGCAAGCGACCCCGGCTGGTAAACCGGAACCATGACTAAGGACATCTACACTCCGAAGAATCCCATCGATCTCTACCCGGGTCCGCCGTTCCCCAAGCAGCAGCAGGCCAACCCCGGCACGGCTCCCGCCATGGACCCGAAGCCCGACCACGGCGAGGAGAGCTACATCGGCCACGGCCGTCTCGCCGGCCGTAAGGCGCTCGTCACGGGTGCCGACAGCGGCATCGGCCGCGCGGTCGCCATCGCCTTCGCCCGCGAGGGTGCCGACGTGGCGCTGAGCTACCTTCCCGTCGAGGAGCCCGAGGGTGATAGCACCGCGTCGTGGGTGGAGAAGGCCGGCCAGAAGGCCGTGCAGCTGCCCGGCGACCTGTCCGAGGAGCAGACCAGCATCGACGTCGTCAACAAGGCGGCCGAGGAACTCGGCGGACTCGACATCCTCGTGATGGTCGCGGGCGAGATGCCCACCGTCGACAGCATCGACGATTTCGACACCGAGACGTTCGACCACCTCGTGCGCCTCAACCTGCACAACATGTTCTGGATGACCAAGGCGGCCAAGAAGCACTTCGCGCCCGGTGCGTCGATCATCACGACCTCGTCGGTACAGGGCTTCCACCCCTCGCCCGAGCTCGTCGAATACGCCGTGACCAAGGCGGGCATCGCCAACTTCGTGCGCGGCATGGCGCAGCAGCTCGCCGAGCACGGCATCCGTGTCAACGGCGTCGCACCCGGCCCGTTCTGGACACCGCTGCAGCCCAGCTCGGTGCCGAACGAGAAGATCGAGGTCTTCGGCGAGGAGACCCCGTACGGCCGCCCCGGCCAGCCCGCCGAGATCGCGTCCACCTACGTGTACCTCGCCTCGCAGGAGGCCAGCTACACGAGTGGCGAGACCATCGTGGTGAGCGGCGGAGAGCCGCTGCACTAACGGCTGAACGCACACAACGGTCCCTGAGCCTGTCGGCTCAGGGACCGTTGTCGTTAGATGGTCGCGACCGACCCCGAGTCGACGCGGTAGTTCGAGCCGTTGACGAAGCTCGCGAGGTCGCTGCACAGGAACGCGATGACGTTCGCGACCTCTTCCGGCTCGCCGCGGCGTTTCAGCTCCATGTAGGGGCGCTCCTCGTCGAGGAACGTCTCGATCGCGTCATCCACGGTCGTGTTCTTCTCGTCGGCCCGCTTCTCCATCATCGCGTCGGTCATCGGCGTGTGGATGAACGCGGGGGAGACCGCGTTGACCAGGAGTCCCTCGAGCGCGTAGCTGCGCGACAGTCCCTTGGCGAGCGCCAGGATGCCCGCCTTCGCCGCGCAGTAGGGCAGCTCGTCGTCGTAGGGCTGAACGGCGTCCTCGCTGGCGACGAACACGAGCCGGCCCCAGCCGCCCTTGCGCAGCGCGGGCAGGAACGCGCTGACCAGCCGCACCGGGCCCATCAGGTCGACCTCGATGGTCGAGGTCCAGCCCTCGTCGTCGATCTCGTGGAACAGTCCCTGCGCGCCGGTGATGCCCGCGGACTGCACGAGGATGTCGATGTCGCCGACCGCGTCGCTCACCTTGGCCTCGAGGGCCGCGATCGACTCGACGCTCGTGATGTCGGCCGCGAACGCGAACAGCGTGCCTTCGGCGGCGCCGAACTTGGCGGCCGCCTCGTCGAGCTTGCCCTGTTCCTTGTCGGTGATGACGACGGTCACCCCCTCGTCGAGGAGGATGCGCGCGGTCTCCCAGCCGATGCCGGAGTCCGCGCCGGAGACGAGTGCCTTTTTACCTGCGATTTTGAGATCCATCGTTCCACCGTAGGTACGCGTCCGGCTCGGCGGCGGGCCTTGACAAGGCCTTGCCCCTTCGCCACCCGCGTGATGGTCTGGGGCGATGGATTCCACACCGACCGTCTTCCGTGATGCCCGCGCGATCCTTGGTGAAAGCCTGGTTCTGGATGACACGGCGCCCGCACCGGCGATGCTCTGGTGTGACATCAGCGCGGGTCTGCTGCACCGCAGTGTGCTCGCGGGCGATCCGGGTGGCGCCGACGACACCGTGCTCGCCCTTCCCGCGCCGCTCGCCTCGTTCCATCGGGCCGAGGTCGGGGGCGCGCCGGGCTACGTCGCGTCGCTCGGCGACCGGGTCGTGCTCGCCGACGACCGCGGCGCGATCGTGCGCGAACTCGCGCGCATCGACCACGCGCATCCGGGTCTTCGACTCAACGAGGGAAAGGTCGACCCGTTCGGCAACTGGGTCACCGGCTCGATGGACATGACCCGCGGCGAGCCCGACGGCGCGTTCTACTCGATCAGCCCTGCGGGCGACGTGCGGGTGATCGCGGGCGGCCTCGGCACGTCGAACGGGCTCGAATGGTCGCTCGACGGCAGCCGGGTCTATTTCACCGACACGGCCGTCGGCACGATCTATACCGGCGGCTATACGGCAGACGGCGAGATCGCCGACGTGGAGGTGTTCCACCACGGCGACATGAACGACGGGCTCGCCATCGACGCCGACGGCTGGCTCTGGAGCTCGATCTACGGAGACGGGGTCGTCGTGCGGTACGACCCGCAGGGAGTCGAGCGCGAACGCCACGGTTTCGACGCGCCGAACCTCACCTCGGTGGCCTTCGCCGGCTCGTCGCTCTACGTGGCGAGCGCCCGCGAGAACCTCACCGAAGAGCAGCTGCGCGAGCAGCCGCTCTCCGGCGCGGTCTTCGCCCTCGAGACCGGCACGACGGGCCGGCCGGGGAGGGTGTTCGTTACCGGGTGAGTTCCTCGATGGTGATCGCGGTGTTGACGAGTGCGAGATGGCTGAGTCCCTGCGGGAAGTTGCCGAGGAAGTCGAGCGAGTCGGGGTCGATCATCTCGGAGTAGAGGCCCACGTCGTTCGCGAGCCCGACCAGCTCGTCCATGAGCGCGATGGCCTCGTCGTGCCGGCCGACGCAGGCCAGCGCCGACGCCGTCCAGAAGGCGCAGGAGACGAAGGTCGCTTCCTCCGACTGCACGCCGCTGTACCGGTACATCAGGGCGCCGCGGCCGAGTTCTTCGCGCAGGGCGTCGATGGTCGACTCCATGCGCGGACCACGTTCGAAGCCGCTCGGGGCGTGCAGCAGCACCGAGGCGTCGAGGTCGTCGCTGCCGGCGAAGAAGACGTACGCCTGGCGCTCCTCCGACCAGCAGTTCTCCTCGACCCACTCCTTGATGGCGTCGCGTTCGGCGGCCCAGCGTGCCCCGCTTCCCGGGATCTGCCCGAGTTCGCACAGCCGGACCGCGTTGTCGAGGGCGCTCCAGCAGCCCATCTTCGACGACGTGTAGTGCTGCTTGTCGGGCAGCTCCCACATGCCGTGGTCTTGGCGGTGCCAGAAGTCGCAGGTCTTGTCCGCGACGCCGGCCAGGAGCCGCCCGGTCTCGGCGTCGAGGACGTTGCCCGCCTCGACGTAGCGCCGCATCACGTCGAACAGGTCGCCGTAGACACCCAGTTGCAGCTGGCCGCCCGCGGGGTTGCCGCTCACGACGGGTTGGCTGCCGCGCCATCCCGCGACGTCGTGTGACTCGACGGGGCCGGGCAGTCCGCCGTCGAGGTCGTAGAAGACGTGGAGATCGGGGCCGTTGTCGCGGATGGTGCGCAGCAGCCACGACACGGAGCCGTGGGTCTCCTCGCGCAGGCCGAAACGCGTGAGGGCGGTCACCGTGTAGGCGAGGTCGCGCACCCAGGCGTACCGGTAGTCCCAGTTCTTGCCGCCCGACAGTGACTCGGGGAGCGAGGTCGTCGCGGCGGCAGCGATCGCGCCGGTCGGGCTGAAGATGAGCAGCTTGAGGGCAAGCGCGCTGCGCTGCACGGCCTCCGCCCACGGCCCGTCGTAGCTGAACTCCTTCGACCAGGCCAGCCAGTTGTCGATCGTGCGGTCGATGCCGCGGTCGACGTTGTTCGGGTCGGGCAGGTGCAGGGGCTCGTTCGAGGTGCCGACCACGGTGACCTGGTGCAGCGACCCCGCGCTCGTGGTGAACATCCCGGCGATCGCCTGGTTTCCGCTGCGGCGGGCGCCGTTGTCGATGCCGCGCACCGCGATCGTCACGCCGTCGATGCGTATGACTGCGCCGTGCGTGGTCTTGTCGATCCAGGGCGACGCCGACCCCAGCATCGAGCCGGGCGCCACCTTCCAGCGGAACTTCACCTCGCCGGAGACTCCCTCGATGCGACGGGCGAGTTCCACCCAGGGCAGACGGCCGGCAACGCCGGTAACGAGCGCGTCGGTGACGCGGGCGACGCCGTTCCCGGTGGTGAAGGTGGTCTCGAGCACGTTGGTGGTCGGGACGTAACGCCTGGTCACCGTGAACTCGTCGACGGGGGACAGCGCGATCGCGCCGCCCCCGTCGGCGTCGAGCAGTCGCGCGAACACCGGGACGGAGTCGAGGTTGGGGATGGGCAACCAGTCGACGGATCCGTCCTCGGCGATCAGCGCGACGGTTCGCCCGTCGCCGATCGCCCCGTACGAACGCAGGTCTACGTATCCGTCAGACCTGCTCGCGGGCGGGACGGTCGTGCGGCGGGCCAAGTGGTCAGGCCTTCTTCGAGGGGGTGGTGGCGGGCTTGCGGTTCTCGGCCGAGACCATCCAGGCGAACTGCTCGAGGCGTTCCATGATGGCGTGCAGGATGTCGGCGCTCGTGGGGTCGGCGTCGTCGATGTCATCGTGGCGCTCGCGCATCGTGCCGACCGTCGCCTCGAGGCGCTGGGTGATCAGGTCGACCGTCGTCGCGGTGTCGATCTCGCCGTTCGGGTACTCGGGCAGGGTGGTGGTGGCGGCGACCGTGTCGCTGCGGCCGTCCGGCACCGCATGCAGCGCGCGCAGACGCTCGGCGACGGTGTCGCTGAACTCGCGCACCTCTTCGACGATCTCGTCGAGCTGCAGGTGGAGGTCGCGGAAGTTCTTGCCGACGACGTTCCAGTGCGCCTGCTTGCCCTGCAGGTGCAGCTCGATCAGGTCGACGTGCACCGCCTGCAGGTTCTCGATGAGTTCCTTCGAGGCGGTGAAGCCCTTCTCGGCGTTCTGGCGACGGGTGGGCTTGGCGCCGCCGTCTGCGGGGGCCTGGACGTTGCGTTCGATGGTGGTCATGGTGTCTTCCTTTTCTCTTCGGTGCGCTACAGCGCGGGGTTGGTCAACAGGTCGTCACGCAGGTAGCGGGCGAACCCGCCGGGTGTACGCCCGACCTGACGGCCGGACGTGGTCACTTCGCACGCGCCCGTGGCGACGATGTCGGCGTCGAGCGCGGCACACCGCTCGACGAAGTCGACGTCCTCGTGTTCGGCGAGTCCGGCGAAGCCGCCGGCCGCGAGGTAGACGTCGGCGCGCACGCCGAGGTTGGCGCCGTGCACCTCGCCGACCGAGGCGCCGCGGCCGTGGGCCGTCGCCCAGGCGAGCGCCTGCGCGTCGCTGAGGTCGTCGAGGTCGGGGCGTACGGTTCCGAGCACGACGTCGGCGCCGGAGCGCGCGAGGCGCGTCTGCTCGGTGAGCCAGTCACGCGGCACGGCGGAGTCGGCGTCGGTGCTCGCGATCCAGACGTGCTGGGGGAGGAGGCCGGATGATTCGAGCGCGAGCATCACGCCGGTGGCCCTGGCCAGGCCCACGTTGGCCGCGTCGATCTCGATGACGGAGACACCGTCGAACCCGCGGGCGACGTTCGCTGTGTCATCCGTGCACCTGTCGGCGACCACGACAATCGAAAGGCGGGGCGCATGCCATCGCGACTCGGCCGCCGTCTTCGCGGTGAGCACCGACTCGAGGCAGCGGCCGATCAGCTCGCTCTCGTCACGCGCCGGGATGACGACGGTGATCGCCTCGATGCGCGTGATCATCGCGGTCACAGCAGACCCGTGCGGGCGGCGACGGAGCGGGCGTCGGTGGAGTACACGTCGAGCACGAAGTCGGCTTCCTCGTGGCGGGCGAGTCGTGTCATAGTGCCCGAGAATACCCGCGCCGCGATCGCGTGCACCTCGTCTCCGCCGAGCGCGTAATCCTCGACGGCGTGCCGCCAGTGGCAGAGCGCGATCGTGCCGCCGTCGGTGAGTTGCGCGGCGGCGTCGGCGAGTACGCGCTCGAGCACGTCGGCCGGGAAGTAGTAGCCGACCTCGCTGATCAGCACGAGGTCGAAGGGGCCGGCAGGGAAGGCGGATGCGACGTCTGCGAGTTCGACCCGGACGCCCGGCTCGTCGGCGACCCGCGCGCGGGCGCTCTCGACGGCGGCCCGGGAGACGTCGACCGCGAGGAGCTCGGTGCAGCGCCCGGCGAGCTCGCTCGTGAGCACACCGATCGAGCAGCCCACCTCGAGCGCCGAGCCGTAGTGCTGCTCGGGCAGGCTGGCGAGGGTCACCGCGCGCTTGCGCTGCTCGTACCAGCGGTCGGTGAAGCCCCAAGGGTCCTCGTGTCGCTCGTAGAGCGCGTCGAAGTAGGCGGCGCCGAGCGGGGAGGGTTCGTCGCGCACGAAGAGCTCGTGCTTCCCGCGGAAGTTGTCGAGGAACGACTCGAGCAGCATTGCCTCGTCGCCGGGCTGGTCGCTGAGCGGCTCGGCCTGAGAGGCGTAGGCGGAAATCGCGTTCTTCTTGTGCGCGAGCGCCTCGGCGCGCGGGGCGAGCGCGACGAACCGGTCCCACGGCACCTCGGCGTCGTCGGGCGCCGCCCAGTGCCAGAGCCAGACGGGGTATTCGAGCAGTGACCGTGAACCCGCTGTGGCGAGACCGGCGCAGATCTCGCCGACGACCCGGTGGTCGATGTGTTCGTCCCCGCGCCAGGGGGCTACCACGAGCGTCGGCGTGCCCGGCAGCAGGTCGCCGATCGCGGTCGCGATGGCGTCGCGATGGGTATCGACCGCGCCGTCGGGGAAGCCGAGCAGGTGCACAGTGGCCTCGGGGGAGAGCCGGTGCACGGCAAGTCGGGTCTCGGCGGCGCGCAGTCGACGCAGCTCGTCCGGCGTGATGGTCGGGGAGTCGGGGTGCGATGCGGCCCCGTCGGTGACGACGACGACGGCAACCGGGATGCCGCGCAGGCCGCACTCGGCGATCAGGCCACCGGCGCCGAGGGTCTCGTCGTCGGGATGCGCCGCCACCACGACGACGTGCTCGACCGTGTCGAAGTCGAAGGGCGGCAGGCCCGCTACCCGGTTGTCACCCAGCCAGAGTGCGGCGGGTGTCCCCGGCACGGAGGAGTCGAAGGTCACCACGGCGCGACCTCCAGTCGCAGCAGGGCGCTACCGAGCGCGTGCTGGTCGCGTTCCGCGTGGTGCTGGCGCACGTAGAGCTGCAGGTCGGCGACGCGTTTGGCGTGCTCGGCGTCGAGGGCGAGCGGTGCGGGCCCGAGCGCGCGACCGGCGCGTTCGACGATTTCGTCACAGGCGCGGGCGACCGTGGAGCGCACGCGGGCGGCGAGCAGGCCGGGGTCGACCGTCTCCTCGTGTCCGTCGACGAGTTCGGCGGCCTCGGCGAGCGCGCGCCGGGCGCCTTCGAGCAGCTCGTCGATCGCCCCCAGGTGCATGACCGCGAACGGTTTGTCGTCGCGGGCCGCGGCGAAGACGGTGCGGGCGATGCCGACCGCGCCGCCGAACCAGCAGGCGGCGACCCCGATGCCGCCCCAGGCGAAACCCGGCCGGGAGAGGTACCAGCCGGCGTCGCCCACGGGGATGCCGGCGACGGCGTCGAAGCGCACGGGACCGCTCGGGATCTCGGTGAGACCGCGCGCGTGCCAGGCGTCCTCGAGTACGTTCACACCGGGGGAGCCCAGATCTACGGCGAAGAGTCGGCGGGCGCCGCCGTCGACGTGGGCGCTCACCAGCGCTTGGTCGAGCCGGTCGGCGAGGGAGCACCACGGCTTCGTGCCGCTCAGCCGCCAGCCGTCGTCGCCGCGCGTCGCGACGAGCGGATCGTCGCCGCCCTCCGCGGCGAAGACGCCCCACGTGCGGGGTGCCGCCGCCGTGTCATCCGCGGTCCCGACTCCGTCGGCCTGCTCGAGGATGGCGAGAGCGTCGAGGTGCGGTTCGATGGCGCGTGCCGCGCCGAGGTCGTGTGCCGCCAGGGTGGCGAAAGCCTCCCAGAGGTCGGTCGTCGAGCCCGCTCCCGAGGAGTGCGCCCGCGCGCCGAGGCGGGGGGCCGCATCCAGAGCCTCGTCCACCGTCGAGGGCGAGAGTTGCGCCGCGAGAGTCGTCAGCGGCCCGGCGGATCGGGGGGAACGCCCGAAAGACACGTGGTTCACAAGGAGGTGCGGCATGACAGTGATCAGGCTACGTTCGGCGGTGGGCGGCACCAAGGCCTCGACCAGCGCGACACGACGTGCTATCCCGATTACCCGACCGGGACGTCCCGGTCGGGACGTGTCAGGATGATGCCCATATCGCTACGCCGAATGGGAGGCTGCCCGTGAGAACGCTGTTCGTCATCCTGAGGATCGCCGTGGTGGTCGCGATCACCGTCGCCATCGTCGCGCAGTTGAGCGCCAGCCTCGGCTTCTGGCGCGAGAGCGGTGTCACCGACCCCACCACGCAGGTCGTCAACTTCTTCAGTTTCTTCACCATCGAGTCGAACGTCGCCTCGGCGGTCGTGCTGGCGATCGGAGCGGTGCTGCTGATAGTCCGGCAGGGACCCGACGGTCAGGGCTTCACGCTCGCCCGGGCCTGCGTCACGAGCTACATGATCGTCACGGGAATCGTGTACAACCTGCTGCTGCGCGGCATCGAGCTGCCGCAGGGCTCGACGGTGGGCTGGTCGAACGAGATTCTGCACGTGGCCGCCCCGCTGTACCTGCTGATCGACTGGATCCTCGCCCCTGGCCGCTCGCGGCTGGCCGCCCGGAAGATCTGGCTCGTGCTCGTCTACCCGATCGTCTGGGTCGTCTACACGCTCGTGCGCGGGCCGTTCGTCACCGACGTGATCTACGGGAACGAGTACTGGTACCCGTATCCCTTCCTCAACCCGGTGACGTCCGACGGGGGCTACCTCTCCGTCGCGATCTACGTCGTGGCGATCGCGGCCGCGATAGCGCTCATCGCCGCCGGCGTGCTCTGGGTCTCGCGCCGCGGTGCCACCGACGGATCGCGCCTCCTGCGCTGACCGGCCGTCGCCAGAGCTACTCCTTGTTCTCGGGATCGCCCGGGCGCACGGCGGCGGTCTCGGCGATGTCGATGCGTTTCACGCCGTCTTCGGTCTCCTCGACGGTGATGCGGGGGGCCGCGTCTTCCTCGGTCGATCCGGAGAGGCGCAGCAGCTGGTCGCGACGTTTTTCGTCGTCAGTCATGTCGGTCATGGGGCGACGCTAACACGACCCGTCGGCGCGTCCCGGGGCTTGCAATAAAGTCGTGTCGTTTTGGGTTATGTCTGAGACCTCGACAAGGATGGACCAATGACCGACACGACTACGCCCACACCGGAATCCCTGCTCGCGACTTACCACAAGCGTCGTGAACTGAGTGTGGTGCAGCCCAAGGGTAGCCTCGCCCTCGTCAACACCCAGTGGGTCGATTCGGAGCAGACCATCTACGGCGTTCCCGGGACCTGGGCGCCGCTGCCCGCCGGCGAGTCGGGCCTGCTGGTCACGGCGGTCGCCACCGACAACATCACGGTCGACGGCGTTCTCGTCGAGGGTGAGGCCGTCGTGCGCGGCAAAGACTCGGATGCCCCAAGCGACATCGACTTCGGAGCGGGCAAGACCGGCTTCGTGATCGCCAGTGAGGCGGGCAACTACGCCCTGCGCGTCTGGGATGCGAACTCCGAAGACATTCAGAAGTTCGGTTCGATCGACGCGTTCCCCTACAACCCCGAGTGGGTCGTGACGGCGAAATTCACCGAGATCCCCGGCGGCAAGACCGTCGGCTTCGAGCACCTCAAGGACGACGGCAACACCCGTGACGAGGTCGTTCCGGGCGAGATCACCTTCACCAAGGACGGCGTCGACTACGACCTGGCCGCCTTCAAGTCGGGCCGGGCGCTGCAGCTCGTGTTCGCCGACGCCACGAACGGCGACAGCACCTACAGCGTCGGACGATTCCTCTTCGTGGCACCCCGCCCCGACGGGACGATCACCCTCGACTTCAACCTCGCCGTGCTGCCGCCCTGCGCCTTCAGCTACAACTTCAATTGCCCCATGCCGCCGAAGCAGAACCGTTTCGCCGTGCCGATCGAGGCCGGCGAGAAGAACGTGCTGCAGAAAGACGGTTCGCTGCTGCACGCCGTTTAGCCGCTCCGGGTGGCAGTGGTGGCCGCCCAGCCGGAAGCAGACACGGACGCACGCGGTCCGCGACAACTGCTGCGGGAGGTCTCTCGCCCGCTAGCACGACTGGTCCCCTACACTGATGGCATGACGATTAATCAGAGAATCCGGGCGGTCCTCCTCGTGGCTGTCGCCGGATTCGCACTCGTGGGATGCGCACCCGTCGACGTTCCCGACCCGGAACCGTCTGCCTCACCGACACCCTCCGCGTCCGCCGAACCGGCGGCGGCAGCCGTGTACATCAGCGCAACGGGTTTCACCGTCGTCGACGAGTCCGACGAGACCGTGGCCACAGCGCTCTATTCCTCCGACCCGCAGGCTGCAATCGCGATTCTGACTGACGCATTCGGATCGGAGCCCGAACTCTCCGTGCGTCCGTCAGACCTCAACTGTGTTCCCGAGGCGAACGTCGTCTCGTGGGACGGCTTCGCACTGCGCTATGGCATACCCGTGAACTCGGTGCCCCGAGGTCAATTGTTCGAGGTCGAGAGCACGGCCGCGACGGTGGCCGGCCTGTCCGTCGAGACGCCCGGCGGAGCCAGTGTCGGTGACCCGGTCGGCGACGTGGCCGCGGGGCTGCCTGCCGAGCAGGTGGGGGAGCCGGTTACCACCGATCTCGGACTCATCCAGTCGGTGGCCTACGAAATCGGATCGGGAACCTATGTGCCGTGGGACCACCCGGAATTCGGATCGTACGACTTCTGGGGCGCCTCGGCACGATCGATCGACGGCATGATCGACCGGCTCGACGCACCCGTGCTCCTGCAGAACCAGTGCTGACGAGGTCTGCTGGGTCTGCCGGTGTCGGCCGCACCCGGCAGAATTGACGGGTGTACGTCGTCCTCACCCGCTCCAACCGTGGCGTCACGGCTCTGCGACTCGACGATGCCGGTAGCGTGCTGGGAGAGCCCGAGGGCGTAGCCGAGACCGAACTGCCCGCGTGGGTCGGCCGGGTGGAGCGCGAACGCCCTCGTTGGGTCTGGGACGATTCCACCCGCTGGTATCCCGCGCTGCTCGCCGCCGGAGTCCGGGTCGAGCGTTGCGTCGACCTGAGGCTGTCGCACCAGATCCTCCGGGCATCGACGCTCACCGCGGCGTCGGCGCTCGCCAACGCGCCGCTCGGCCCGTGGGACAACGCGACGCCGCTCGCCGAGAAGGCCCCGGCGAGCGGCGCGCTTTTCGACTTCGACGTCGAGCCCGCCACCGACGCGCCGACCGACCCGGTCGCCGAATTCGCACTACAGCGCGAGGCCGTCGCGGGTGCGGCAGAGCCCGGCCGCATCGGGCTTCTGCTCGCCGCGGAGAGCGCCGGCGCGCTCATCGCCTGCGAGATCAAAGCGGCGGGCCTGCCCGTGCGGGCCGACGTGCACGAGGGCCTGCTCGCCGAACTGCTCGGCGACCGGCCGCGCGGATCGGAGCGGCCCGCGCGACTCGAAGAACTTCTCGAACGGATGCGGGCCATACTCGGCACGCACGACGTCAACCCCGATTCGCCCGCCGAACTGCTCAAGGCGCTGAGGCGAGGCGGGCTGCAGGTAGCCTCGACCCGCTCATGGGAGCTCAAAGAGGTGAACCACCCCGTCGTCGCCCCGCTTCTGGAGTATAAGAAGCTCTCCCGGCTTCAGACGGCGAACGGCTGGAACTGGCTCGATACCTGGGTCGCCGACGGTCGGTTCCGTCCCGACTACGTGCCGGGCGGCACCGCGACGGGCCGCTGGGGCGCGAGCGGCGGGGGAGCGCTGCAGCTACCCAAACAGGTGCGCGGCGCGGTCGTGGCCGACCCCGGCTGGAAACTCGTCGTCGCCGACGCGGCACAGCTCGAGCCACGGGTGCTCTCCGCCCTGAGTGCCGACCGCGCGATGGCAGAGGCGGGCCGCGGCGACCTCTACGAGGGCATCGTCGCGAGCGGGGCGGTCAAGACGCGCGCCGAGGCGAAAGTCGCGATGCTGGGCGCGATGTACGGCGCCACCGCGGGCGACGGAGGTCGCCTGATGCCCGCGCTCACCCGGGCCTTCCCCCAGGCCATCGCCATGGTCGAGGGCGCGGCGCGAACCGGGGAGCGCGGAGGAACAGTGACGACGCGACTCGGACGCAGCTCACCCCCGCCCGGCGAGGCGTGGCGAGAACTCCAGGAGGGGGCGTCCGTGCAGGGAGCCTCCGACGCACTGCAGCGCGCGGCCCGCACGCAGTCGCGCAGCTGGGGCCGGTTCACCCGCAACTTCATCGTGCAGGGCACGGCCGCCGAGTGGGCGCTGTGCTGGATGGCGGGTCTCCGCGGCCGGCTGTGGTCGCTCGGCACCGGGCAGTTCGCCGACCGCCCGCACCTCGTGTTCTTCCTGCACGACGAAGTGATCGTGCACACCCCCGCCGAGCTGGCAGACAGTGTCGTCGACGAACTGCGCGCCGCGGCATCCGAAGCGGGGCGTCTGATCTTCGGAGGCCTCCCGGTCGACTTCCCGATCACCACCGCGGTCGTCGACAACTACGGGCAGGCCAAGTAGCGCCAGGGCGAATAGTTACACGCTTGTTGTTTGGCAGGTTGGTAGGTCATAATGCACGAGTACCTCCACAATTTCACACGCGTGGTCACGCGCATCCGTAAGTCAGGTCGATGGGGAAGTCGCACCTAACAGAACGGAGAAGATCGTGACTGCACCACACGCTCGCGGAGTGCTATTTGTGCATTCCGCTCCTCGTGCTCTCTGCCCTCACATCGAGTGGGCAGCGGGGCGCGCGCTCGAACGCGCCGTCAACTTCTCCTGGGCCGACCAGCCTGTTCTGAAGGGTGCACAGCGCACCGAGTTCTACTGGGAGGGCCCGGTCGGTACCGGCGCCAAGATCGCCTCCGCCCTGCGCGGCTGGGAGCACCTGCGCTTCGAAGTGACCGAGGATGCCTCGGCGGGCGGCGACGGCGGACGCTGGATGCACACCCCCGATCTCGGGATCTTCTTCGCCCAGACCGACACGGTGGGCAACGTCGTGATCCCCGAGGACCGCCTGCGCTACGCGATGGAGATCGCGGGCTCCAACGCGCTCGAACTGCACCGCGAGCTGCGGCTCGCCCTCGGCCAGGCCTGGGACGACGAGTTGGAGGCCTTCCGGCACGCGAGTTCCGACAGCCAGGTCGTCTGGCTGCACAAGGTCGGTTAACTAACGAACCGCCGGGTGAGCAGGGCCGCCTGCGGCCCGTACCGAAACCCCGTTGCGGGGGTTCCGATACGGTCGCGGGGCGACCCTACCCGACCTGCGGTCGGGTCAGTTGTCGTAGCTGCGGAACGCGACGACCGAGTTGTGGCCGCCGAAGCCGAACGAGTTGCTGATCGCGAGCAGCGGGCCGGCAGGCAGCTTCCGGGGGCTTGTGACGACATCGAGCAGGATGGCGGGATCCTGCTCGGTGAGGTTGATCGTCGGGGGAGCGAGGCGGTTGTGCAGCGCGAGGATGGTGAAGATCGCCTCGAGCGCACCGGTGCCGCCGAGCAGGTGGCCCGTGGCCGCCTTGGTCGCCGAGACGGGGATGTCGTGCACCCGCTCGCCGAACACGGCCAGCAGCGCCTTGTATTCGGCGATGTCGCCGACCGGCGTGGACGTGGCGTGCGCGTTGATGTGCATGACGTCGTCGACGCCGGCACCGGCCTGCTCGAGGGCGGCGTAGACGGCACGGGCCGCACCGGCACCCTCGGGGTCGGGAGCGGTGATGTGGTACGAGTCGCTCGTCACGCCGCCGCCGGCGAGTTCCGCGTAGATGCGGGCGCCGCGGGCGAGAGCGTGCTCCTCGGTCTCGAGGATGATGCTGCCGGCACCCTCGCCGAGCACGAAACCGTCGCGGTTGGTGTCGTAGGGGCGGGAAGCCGTGGCCGGGTCGTCGTTGCGCTTCGAGAGCGCCTGCATCGCGGCGAACGCGGCGATCGGCAGCGGGTGCACGACGGCCTCGGTGCCGCCGGCGATCACCACGTCTGCGTAGCCCTTCTGCAGGTGGTCGTAGGCGTTGGCGATGGCCTCGGTGCTCGAGGCGCAGGCCGACACGTCGGTGCGGGCGTAGGCGCGGGCCGCGAGGTTCATGCTGATCGCGGCCGAGGCGGCGTTCGGCATGAGCATCGGGATGGTCATCGGCAGAACCCGGCGCGGGCCCTTCTCCTTGAGCGTGTCCCACGCGTCGAGGAGTGTCCACAGTCCGCCGATACCGGTGGAGTAGTCGACTCCCACGCGGTCGGGGTCGATGTCCGCGTCATCCAACCCCGCGTCTTTCCACGCCTCACGCGCGGAAATGAGGGCGAACTGGCTGGAGGGGTCGAGGCGCTTGACTTCCTGGCGCTCGAGAACTTCTTCGGGGCGGACCTTGGCCTGGCCGGCGAAGGTCACGGGCAGTTCGTGCTTGGCGACCCACTCGTGCTCGATCGTGCTGATGCCGGATTCACCGGCGAGCAGGGCGGCCCACGACTCGGGGGCTGTTCCGCCGAGGGGGGAGGTGGCACCGATTCCGGTGACGACGATTTTTTTGGTCACAACGACATCCTTATGTTGTTCACGAGCCCAGGGTTCACGAGCTCATTCGCGGGCGTGGCCGGACGCGGTGCGGCCGGCCAGCCGCGGATGGGAGGCGGTTAGCCCTGTGCTGCGGTGATGAAGCTGACGGCGTCGCCGACGGTCTTGAGGTTCTTGACCTCTTCGTCGGGGATCTTGACGTCGAACTTCTCTTCGGCGTTGACGACGATCGTCATCATCGAAATCGAGTCGATGTCCAGGTCGTCGGTAAACGACTTGTCCAGTTCGACCGAGTCGGTAGCGATACCGGTTTCGTCGTTGACGAGCTCGGCGAGGCCGGCGAGAACTTCTTCGGTGGACAATGCCATGGTTTTTCTCCTAAAGGGTGTGTCGTTTGACCGAGAGTCAGTTTAGAGCAGGGTTTCGTGGCTGAAGGCGCGCCGCACTAGGGGAGCACGATGACTTGGGCGCCGAATACGAGGCCGGCGCCGAATCCGATCTGCAGCGCGAGGCCGCCGGAAAGCTCCGGATGCTCCGCCAACAGCCGGTGGGTCGCCAGCGGAATCGAGGCGGCCGAGGTGTTTCCGGTGGTCGCGATGTCGCGGCCGATGACGACGTGCTCGGGCAGGCCGAGCTGCTTCGCGAACTCGTCGATGATGCGCATGTTGGCCTGGTGCGGGATGAAGGCGGCGAGGTCGGCGGAGGTGATGCCCGCGGCCTCGAGGGCTTGCTTGGCGACCTTGGCCATGTCCCACACCGCCCAGCGGAAGACCGTCTGGCCCTCCTGGCGCAGCGTCGGCCACTCGGACTCGCCGTCGCGGAACTGGGTGAGCGTCGAGTTCATGCCCACGGCGTCGGCCTTCGAGCCGTCGGATCCCCAGACGGGAGCCGCGATTCCAGGGGTGTCGCTCGGGCCGATGACCACGGCGCCCGCGCCGTCGCCGAGCAGGAACGAGATCGACCGGTCGGTGGGGTCGACGACGTCGGAGAGCTTCTCGGCGCCGACGACGAGGGCGTAGTGTCCGGCGCCCGAACGGATGAGGGCGTCCGCCTGCGTCACGGCGTAGCTGAAGCCCGCGCACGCGGCGTTGGTGTCGTAGGCGGCGGCCGGGTTGGCGCCCACGCGGTCGGCGACGACCGCGGCCATGGACGGGGTCTGGCGCACGTTGCTGATCGTGGCGATGATCACGAGGTCGATGAGCTCGGGCGCGACGCCCGACTTCTCGATGGCCTCGAGGGCGGCCGTCGTGGCGAGGTCGGTGGCGCTGAGGTCGTGGGAGGCGCGGGTGCGGGTCACGATTCCGGTGCGCTGCTGGATCCACTCGTCGCTCGAGTCGATCGGGCCGATGAGTTCCTCGTTCGGAACGATGAGGTCGCCGCGCGCGGCGCCGTAGCTGTAGATGCGCGTGAACTGCGCGCCGGTGGACTGCTTCAGGGTGGGGGTGCTCATGCTGCGTTACCGTCAATCAGGTCGAATGCTGCTGTGAGGTCGTCGGGGGTCTTGACCGCCACGCTCGGAACGCCCTTGAGCCCGCGCTTGGCGAGTCCCGTGAGCGCGCCGGCCGGCGCGAGCTCGATGATGCCCGTGACGCCGGCCTCGGCGAAGGCGGCCATCGTCTTGTCCCAGCGCACGGGCGAGGACACCTGGCCGACGAGGAGGCTCAGGAACTCGGCACCGGATGCCACGGTCTGGCCGCTCTGGTTCGACCAGATCGGCAGGGTGGGGTCGCGCGGCGCGAGAGTGGCGGCGAACTCGGCGAGGTGCGCAACGGCGGGCTGCATGTAGCGGGTGTGGAAGGCACCGGCGACCTGCAGCGCGATGACGCGGCTGCCGGCGACGGGGTTGTCCTTGAGGGCGTCGAGTGCGTCGAGCGCCCCGGCCACGACGATCTGTCCGCCGCCGTTGAAGTTGGCGGGCTCGAGTCCGAGCTGGTCGAGCCGGGCGAGCAGTTCGGTTTCGTCGCCGCCCAATACGGCAGACATGCCGGTCGGGGTCTGCGAAGCCGCGGCGGCCATGGCCGTACCGCGCTCGCGAACGAAAGCTAGGGCATCCGTCTCGCTCAGGATGCCGGCGGCAGCCGCGGCCGTCACCTCTCCGACCGAGTGTCCGGCGACTCCGGCGACCTTGGCGCGGCGTCCGTCGGCGAAGAGGGCGCTCAGCGTGAGCAGGCCCGCGGCGACGATGAGCGGCTGGGCGACCGCGGTGTCGCGGATCGTGTCGGCGTCGCTCGTGGTGCCGTGCGCGGCGAGGTCGATGCCCGCCGCGTCGGAGAGGCCGGCGAGCTGGTCGCGGAAGCGCGGCTCAGCGAGCCAGGGGTCGAGGAAGCCGGGAGTTTGGGAGCCCTGTCCGGGCGCAACGACAACAATCACGCGCTCTAGTCTGCCAGCAGCCGGCCCCGGCCCGCTGTACCGACCCTCCTGACATTCGCGCCGACCCTTGGCGAGTGTCCACAATCCGCGCGGCCATTCGGAAATTCAGGAGACGGAAAACAGGATGGCGCGGCTCGTGTCACCCGTCTCATCCTGTTGAACGCCTCGCGTGGTGGTTTCGTCCTGTCGAACGGCTCTAGCGGAGGGTTTCGCCCAGCCAACGCGTGACCGGGCCGAGCACCGCGTCGGGGGTGCGCCGCGCCCAGCGGAAGTGGTCGAACGGCTGGCCCTCGTTCTCGGCGCGGGCCACGTGCGTCGCCGTGATATCGGCCGCCGGCACGCGCGCGCCGAGGTGGTCGCTCGAGACGCGCGGCACGATCGGGTCGCCGTCGAGCGAGAGCATCAGCACGGGCAGCGCGAGCGCGCGCAGTTCTGCTTCGTGGTCGGCGTCGCTGCCGGCGAGCACGAACCGGCCGTGGCGTCCCTCGAAACCCCAGTCGGCCATCATGGTGCGCGGCTGGCGTCCGCCGAAGCCGAGCCGGTGGCCGGGAAACCAGCCGAGCGTGCGGGAGATCGTGCGCACCGTCGCGATCTGGGCGCGGCGTTTCAGGCGCGGCGCCACTGCGGCGAAGGCGCCGTGGTGGCTCGACCCGCTGGCGAGGGTGACCACCGCGCGCACGTCCCGGGGATGCGCGGCTGCGTAGAGCAGCGCGAGCTGCCCGCCGAGGCTGTGGCCCGCGAGCACGAACGGCGTGTCGAGGCCCGCCGCCGCGACCGCGGCCGGGATGTCGAGCGCGAGGGCGTGGTGGTAGCCGAAGTCGTTGGCGCGCACGTCGGCGGTGGAACTCTGCGGCATGCCGCGCAGCTCGAGCCCGTAGACCCGGTACCCGAGCTCGGCCCAGCGCGCGAGCAGCAGACGGTAGTAGTGCAGCGGAACGCCGAGCGCCGGCAGGAAGAGCATCTGCGGGCCGGTGTGCCCGAACGCCTCGACGACGGTCTCCGCGTCATCCGCGCTTCTGATCCCGATTCTGCGGTACCCGGCCTCTGTCACCCGTAGATGCTGCCACCCGCCCGCTCCGACCGCACCAAATGCAGGAGATTTCGGCAAACAGGCCCGCCGATCGCACTCAAAGTGTGACTCGAGCGACAATCTCCTGCATTTGGTACGCAGAGGACCGGGCGGATGACTCGGCTCAGCGCTTGCGGGCCGCGTCGGGTTCCGCGATCGACCCGATGATGAGAGCGGACTGCAGGATGAGCGCCTCGCGGGCACCCGTGGCGTCCCAGCCGATGACCTCGCTGATGCGCTTGAGACGGTAGCGCACGGTGTTCGGGTGCACGAAGAGTTCGCGCGCCGTCGCCTCGAGCGACCGGCCGTTGTCGAGGTAGCACCACAGCGTCGACAACAGCTCGGTGGAGTGCTGCTGCAGCGGGCGGTAGATGCGGTTGATGAGGGTGGAACGGGCCAGCGGGTCGCCCGCGAACGCGCGCTCGGGCAGCAGGTCGTCGGCGAGTGTCGGGCGCGGGGCGTTGCGCCAGGCCCGGGCGACGGCGAACCCGGCGAGGGCGGCCTTCGCGCTCTTCGACGCGTCGACGAGCGTGGAGACCTCGTGACCGAGCACGAGGTGTCCGGGGCCGAAGCCGGGTTCGAGCTGCGAGGCGATCTCGATGAAGGGCATCCGGGTCGCGGCATCCGTCTCGTCCGCGATCGGGGTGGAGCGTCCGATCACGAGAACCAGACGGTTGCCCTGCACGCCGATGAGCACGTCGGCGTCGAGGTGGCGCGCGGTGCGGCGCAGCTGGTCGACGTCGAGGATGCGCGGCGTGGTGCCGACGAGCACGCAGACCTCGCCGTGGCCGTTCCAGCCGAGGGCGGCGATGCGGCTCGGCAGCTCGTTGTCGTACTCTCCGCTGAGAATCGAGTCGACGACGAGCGCCTCGAGGCGCGCGTCCCAGAGGCCACGGGCTTCCGCGGCGCGCGCGTACACGTCGGCCGACGCGAACGCGATCTCGCGGGAGTAGAGCAGGATCGCCTCGCGCAGCACGTCGTCGCCGAGGCCGATGCGCGCCTCGACGACCTCGACGGTGATGCGGATCAGTTGCAGAGTCTGCTGCAGCGACACCGAACGCAGCAGCTCGCGCGGGGCCGCCCCGAAGACGTCCGCGGCGATCCACGGGGTCGACTTCGGGTCTTCGAACCAGCTGATGAAGGAGGTGATGCCCGCCTGGGCGACGAGACCGACGGCCGACCGCCGCCCCGGTGGCATGTCGCCATACCAGGGCAGCGTGTCGTCCAGCCGCTTCAGCGTCGCCGTGGACAGTTCACCGGAAATGGTGCGCAGCCAGGCGAGCGTCTGCTCCTTCGTCTTGGGGGTGACGGCCACCGTTAGCTTTCGCCGCCGGCGTTGCCGGTGGTGCCGGCGTTGACGTCGAGCAGGCGGTACTTCTCGATCGCCTCGGCCGGAACCGAGGAGTCCATCTCGCCGCGGCGCACGAGCGATTCGAGCGCGCGCACGACCATGGAGGGACCGTCGATCTTGAAGTAGCGGCGTGCCGCGGCGCGGGTGTCGCTGAAACCGAAGTCGTCGGCGCCGAGCGTCGCAAAGTCGCCGGGAACGAACTGGCGGATCTGGTCGGGAACGGCGTGCATGTAGTCGGTCGTCGCGATGAACGGACCCTGGGTGCGCGACAGCTTGCTCGTCACATAGGGGATCCAGCGCTCCTCCTTCGGGTAGAGGAAGTTGTGTTCCTCGGCCGCGAGGCCCTCGCGACGCAGCTCGGTCCACGAGGTGACCGACCAGACGTCCGCCGAGACACCCCAGTCCTGCGCGAGCAGGTGCTGGGCCTCGAGCGCCCACGGAACCGCGACACCGGAGGCCAGCAGCTGGACCTTCGGACCCTCGGTCTCACCGGTCTTCAGCAGGTAGAGGCCGCGGAGGGCGCCCTCCTCGTCGAAGTTCTCGGGGACGGCGGGCTGCTGCAGCGGCTCGTTGTAGAGCGTGATGTAGTACATGACGTTCGGGTCGGGGTGCGTTCCGCCGTACATGCGCTCGAGGCCGGCCTTGACGATCGCGCCGATCTCGTAGCCGTAGGCGGGGTCGTAGGACACCACGGCGGGGTTGGTCGAGGCGAGCAGCAGCGAGTGACCGTCGGCGTGCTGCAGGCCTTCGCCGGTCAGTGTCGTGCGTCCCGCGGTGGCGCCCATGATGAACCCGCGGGCCATCTGGTCGCCGGCTGCCCACATGGCGTCGCCGGTGCGCTGGAAGCCGAACATCGAGTAGAAGACGTAGACCGGGATGAGCGGCTCGCCGTTCGTCGCGTACGAGGTTCCGGCCGCGGTGAACGCCGAGAAGGCGCCCGCCTCGTTGATGCCGACGTGCACGATCTGGCCCTGCGGGCTTTCCTTGTAGGCGAGCAGCTGTTCGCGGTCGACCGACGTGTAGTTCTGCCCGTTCGGGTTGTAGATCTTGGCGGTCGGGAAGTACGCGTCCATGCCGAAGGTGCGTGCCTCGTCGGGGATGATCGGCACGATGCGGTGGCCGAAGTCCTTGGCGCGCAGCATGTCTTTCAGCAGTCTGGCGAACGCCATGGTGGTGGCGATCTCCTGCTTGCCCGAACCCTTCTTCGCGATGTCCCAGGCCGACTCCTCTGGGAGGGCGATCTGGGTGTACTTCGACCGGCGCTCGGGCAGGTAGCCGCCGAGCGCGCGGCGGCGCTCGTGCATGTACTGGATCGCCTCGTCGTTCTCACCGGGGGTGTAGTACGGCGGCTGGTACGGGTTCTCTTCGAGGGCCGCGTCGGTGATCGGGATGCGCATCTCGTCGCGGAACTGCTTGAGGTTGTCGAGCGTCAGCTTCTTCATCTGGTGGGTCGCGTTGCGGCCCTCGAACGACGGGCCGAGGCCGTAGCCCTTGACCGTCTTCGCGATGATGACGGTCGGCTGGCCCTTGTGCTCGGTCGCCGCCTTGAAGGCCGCGTAGACCTTGCGGTAGTCGTGGCCGCCGCGCTTGAGGTTCCAGATCTGCTCGTCGGAGTAGTCCTTGACCATCTCGAGCGTGCGGGGGTCGCGACCGAAGAAGTTCTCGCGCACGTAGGCGCCGCTCTCGGCCTTGTAGGTCTGGTAGTCGCCGTCGGGGGTGCGGTTCATCAGGTCGCGCAGGGCGCCCTCGGTGTCGTTCTTGAGCAGGTCGTCCCACTCGCGGCCCCAGACCACCTTGATGACGTTCCAGCCGGCACCGCGGAAGAAGCTCTCCAGCTCCTGGATGATCTTGCCGTTTCCGCGCACGGGCCCGTCGAGGCGCTGCAGGTTCGCGTTGATGACGAAGTTGAGGTTGTCGAGACCCTCGTTGGCGGCCCACTGCAGGGCGCCGCGGCTCTCGACCTCGTCCATCTCGCCGTCGCCCAGGAACGCCCAGACCTGCTGGTCCGAGGCGTCTCTGATGCCGCGGTTGGTGAGGTAGCGGTTCGCCTGCGCCTGGTAGATCGCGTTGATCGGGCCGAGGCCCATCGACACGGTCGGGAACTGCCAGAAGTCGGGCATAAGGCGGGGGTGCGGGTAGCTCGAGAGGCCGCCGGTGAAGTGCGACTTCTCCTGGCGGAAGCCGTCGAGCTGGTCGGTCGACAGGCGTCCCTCGAGGAAGGCGCGGGCGTACATGCCGGGGGAGGCGTGACCCTGGTAGAACACCTGGTCGGCGCCGCCGGGCGCGTCGTGGCCGCGGAAGAAGTGGTTGTGTCCGACCTCATACAGAGCTGCGGATGACGCGTAGGTCGAGATATGGCCGCCGACACCGATGCCGGGGCGCTGCGCGCGGTGCACCGTGATCGCCGCGTTCCAGCGGATCCAGGCGCGGTAGCGGCGTTCGAGGTCTTCGTTGCCCGGGAACTCGGGCTCGTTCTCGGGTGCGATCGTGTTGAGGTAGTCCGTCGTCGGCACCATCGGCACGCCCAGGTGGAGTTCCTTGGAACGCTTGAGAAGGCTCAGCATGATCTCGCGAGCACGCTGGTGTCCGTGAGCTTCGACGAGGGCGTCGAGTGATTCTTGCCACTCGGCGGTCTCCTCAGGGTCTCCGTCGATGTTGTTCACCGAGTATGGATCCTGGTCGTTAACCGTCACCGTTGACCTCTTCCTGGGTTGAGTCAGATCGTGCGAGCCGCCGTCGAGCAAGGATTACGCTGCCGGTTTTGTAGGACTACGCCAGAACATTCTATGCATCGCGAGAGGTTCCGGCTGGCACGCGCAATTGCGTCAATCTGCGCATTTGGCTGGAGCGAGCGTAGGATAACCAATCGTGTTTGCTCGACGTTGTTAGCCGGGCACGAAAGGACGCAATCATGGCTCTGGAGAACGACACCCAGGCACCCGACTTTGAACTCGCCAACCAGTTCGGCGAGCACGTTCGACTCGGAGAATTCAAGGGAAAGAAGCCGGTCGCACTGGTCTTCTTCCCCCTCGCCTTCTCCTCGACCTGCACCAGCGAGCTCTGCGGACTGAGCGAGAACCTCGCCATGTTCAAGAGCAACGGCGTCGAGCTGATCGGCATCTCCGCCGACTCCAAGGCGACGCTCCGCGCGTTCGCCGAGGCCGAGGGCTACGACTTCACCCTGCTGGCCGACTTCTGGCCGCACGGCGCCGTCGCCAAGGAGTACGGCGTGTTCCTCGAGGAGAAGGGCTACGCGAACCGCGCGACCTTCCTCATCGACATCAATGGCATCATCCGCGCGAGCTTCATCACCGCGCCGGGCGAGCCGCGTTCGATCGAGGAGTACCGCGCCGCCCTCGAAGAGATCGTGCCGGTTCCGGTCCACGCCTGATAGACCGGCCTCGGGTCATCCGGACTGCTTGAATGGTCGTATGACCGATCATCTCGGCGACCTCGCGGCATTCATCGCCGCCTCGCCCTCCTCGTTCCACGCCGCGGACGAATGTGCCCGCCGCCTCGAAGCCGCCGGTTTCTCGCGCCTCGACGAGACGGAGGAGTGGCCAGCCGAGGCCGGGAAGCGGTTCGTCGTGCGCGACGGTGCCGTCATCGCCTGGGTGCAGCCCGAGGGCGCGGCCGGCCAGACCCCGTTCCGCATCGTCGGCACGCACACCGACTCGCCCGGTTTCAAGCTCAAGCCGAAGCCGAGCACGGCCGCGCACGGTTTCCTGCAGGCCGGCGTCGAGGTCTACGGCGGGCCGCTGTTCAACTCGTGGCTCGACCGCGAGCTCGAGTTCGCCGGGCGCCTCGTCACGCTCGACGGGGACGAACACCTCGTACGCACGGGCCCGTTCCTGCGCATCCCGCAGCTCGCCGTGCACCTCGACCGCGCGGTGAACGAGGGACTGCGGCTCGACCCGCAGCAGCACCTCAACCCGGTCTACGGGCTGGGCGACCTGTCGACCGGCGATGTCGTCGGACACCTTGCGGGGTTGGCCGGCATCCGGGCGTCGGATGTCGCGGGGTACGACATCTCCGTCGCGGATACCGCACCCGGGGCCGTCTTCGGCCTCGACGGAGCGTTCTTCGCGGCCGGACGCATGGACAACCTGGTCTCCGTGCACGCCGGACTCGCGGCGGTCATCGCCACGCCGCTGGCCGCCGACCACGTGTCGGTGTTCGCCGCCTTCGACCACGAGGAGGTGGGCTCGGAGACGCGTTCCGGTGCCGCCGGCCCATTCCTGGCCGACGTGCTCGCCCGCATCGGCGACGGCCTCGGCGCCACCGCATCGCAGAGGCTGCGGGCGTTCGCCGCCTCCTGGTGCTTCTCCGCCGACGCCGGACACTCCGTGCACCCGAACTACGCCGAGCGCCACGACCCCGCGAACAAGCCGGTGATGGGGCGCGGCCCGCTGCTCAAGATCAACGCCAAGCAGCGCTACGCCACCGACGCGCGCGGCGCCGCCGAGTGGGCTCGTGCCTGCGCTTCGGCCGGTGTCGCGTACCAGGAGTTCGTCTCCAACAACGCCGTGCCCTGCGGGTCGACGATCGGCCCGCTCACGGCGACCAGGCTCGGCATCCGCACGGTCGACGTCGGCATCCCGCTGCTGTCGATGCACTCCGCGCGCGAGCTGTGCGCGGTGGGCGACCCCGCCGACCTCGCCGCGGCGCTCACGGCGTTCCAGCAGGCCTAGTCGAGCACGGCAGAGCTACCGGTGCGGCGGTAGTGCACTTGTGGCGGGTCGGGGCCGCGTCGCACCCGCCGCAAGTGCACTACCGCCGGCCCGCCCGCCGCCCGCCCGCCCGCCAGCCAGCCGGGCCCGCACCCCGCCACCGCCGCAACTCAGGCAGGATCTCGGATGCCACGGGGCGCGATCGTGCGGATCCGCGGAAACTCGGCCACGAGCATCCGCCCACCGGTTTTTCTGCCTGAATTGCGCTCGGAGTGACTGCCGCCCAGCCGACTGCCGCCCAGCCGACCGCCGCCCAACCGGCCGCAGCCTAGCCGAGCAGCGAGACCGCTCGAGCGATGACGAGTGCCAGGATCACGAACCCGGCGAACGACTCGATCAGCATCAGCAGTTTCGCCCGGTGCGAGAGCGGCATGGCGTCGGTCGGGCTGAACGCCATCGAGTTCGACGCCGAGAAGTACAGGTAGTCGACGTAACTCGCTGTCCAGTCCGAGGTGTTCGACGACCTCACGGCGACCTCCCGCACGGCGTCGTGGTCTTCGTCCTGCGGGAAGCGGAAGTCGGCCCGCGGCAGATCCGTTCGCTTCGCTTGGGTGCGGGTGACGGGGCCGCCGCGGTCCATTTCCCAGTAGATGAGCGCGAACACGATCACGTTGGTGATCCAGACCTGCGCGGCGGCGAGCAGCAGTCCCGGACCGTCGCTCTTGTCGGCGTGCACGAGCTCGTAGACGAGCTGCACGAGCGCGACGAGGTTGGCCGCTCCGAGAAACAGCACCTGGCCGACCGATAACCGACGCGACCACTTCGTCTGCCGGTGGAAGCGCAGCGGGTTCACCGCGATCAACGGGATGAACATCAGCGCGGCGATCGCCACCGCCGTGTAACGCAGCTCGGGCAGAAAGCTGCTCGGCAGCAGGGCGTACAGGACGATGGCGACGAGGAGAGCCGCCACCGCCGGCCAACGGTGTTCGGCGCGCGCGGCGCGCTCTGGGGTGGGGCTCACGGGCCCGAGTGTATGTCGTACTATGGAGATTCGTTGTTTCGCCCCGCGCGAATTGACGGGCCTTTAGCTCAGTTGGTAGAGCGCCACGTTTACACCGTGGATGTCATCGGTTCGAGCCCGGTAGGGCCCACAGTGAAAGCCCCCGCTCTGGCGGGGGCTTTTTTGTTAGCCGATGACGCCGATGTCCGAGACGGCTTGTGCCGAGGGGCATCGGGTGATGGTGTGGACGAAGCCACCATCCATCACGAGCAACAGGAGAACACCATGAGCGATGCAACCAGCGGCCGAGTGGAAGAGAACGACGACGTCTTCACCGACCCTGCGATTGACAAGCAGACCGTGACGAACGACGCGGTGGCGGGCGAGACCGTGATCGACACCGGCCACTACGCCGGCGCCACCGGGTCCGAGCCGCTCGAAGCCGAGCCCGAACTCCACGAGGGAACGATCGACCCCGACTCGATCGACCTGCGCGACGAAGAGTAGCGCGCACAGCGAGAGCCCCCGGCATGCCGGGGGCTTTTTCGTGTCCGCCGGGCAGAACGCCAAAACGTCCAGACGCGTTCAGTTCTTCGTAACTGTCGCGTCAGCGTCCACAACCTGCCGACCGTAGCCTCCCTCTCGGCCCGCACATCGAGCGCGCCCCGAGACGGACGAGATTGCGGATGCGAACCACTACCCAAACACTGAGAAACCTGACCGTGATCACCGGCGCCTTCGCGCTGATGCTCGCTGTGTCGACCACCGTTCCCGTGCCGCCGGCCCTGGCGGTCACGGAGCCCGAGGGCGTCGGCGCACCCGAGCGCTTCCTGATCGAGAACGTGCACGCGGCGGGCAAGGTGCTCGAAATAGGCAACGATCTGGCCCAGACGACCGGTCCGGACAACGCCGTGACCGCCGCCGCCGCGATCTTCGCGCGCGCGACGGCACCGGCCGCGCTGTCGGCCCAGGCGGTCACCGCCTACCCCGTGTTGGGAAAGACCGCCACCTACGTGTTCGCCAACACCGTCGGCGAGGTTCTCGTGCGGGAGGCGAATGACTCTCTGAACTTCCGGTACCTCAGCACGTCGACCGCGGGCATCAGTGCCGCCGCCCAGAACCCGTACGCCCAGTGGACGGCCGTGGATGCGGGCGGCGGAGCGGTCTACCTGCAGAATGTGCAGAAAGACCCGAGCGGCCGCACGGCAGCCCTCGACATGTACGACTGGAAGACGGACGACGGCTCGCAGATCCAGACCTACGACGCGGGCACGGCCGCCGTGCAGAAGTGGCTGATGCGTTCGCTCACGCCCGAGGTGGAGTCCTTCTCCGGCCGCACCGACACCGGCGTCACCCCCACGCCTCCGACGTCACGCACCGCGAAGTACAGCTGGGGTACGACGGCGCCCCTCACGTCGATCGTCTGGACCATGCCCGACCCTGCGGTGTGGGCCATCGATGGCACGGTCACCGTCAACGGAACGGGCACGGGGTACTTCGGTGAAGCCGTGCCGCTCACGGCCAGCTACACCGTCGGCTCCCTCGGGGCCGCCGTCGACGCGACCATCAGCGGGCACGCGGGAATCACCGTGAAGCAGCTGCGCATGCTCGAACCGACGCGCGTGCAGCGCACGGTCTCCGGTTCCACCAGCACGGTCTCGGCGCCCGTCACGTGGGACTGGGCCGGCATCACCGACGACACGACAGCGCGGGCGGGTACCTTCACCGTGCCGGCGACCGCGGGCACCGGCTTCACGGCCAAGCTCGTCGTCACGATCGTCGCGACGGCGAACGTGAACATCGCCCGCGGCGCCGGCGTGCACTTCGGTGCGTTCTTCGGTGAAGGCGCCGCCCTCAACGACGGCAACCGCGATCGCGCCGGATTCTCCGACTGGAGAAGCGGGGGAGCGACCAACCGGGTCACCACGAACAAGGTCATGTACTTCTTCGACCAGCCGCGCCAGATCACCGGCGCCGCCGTCTTCGACCGCGGCACCGACGCCAAGCTCAACGTGGGCACCGCCACGGTGCAGTACCGCAACCTGACCGGCGGGTGGGTCGACCTGCCAGCCACGAACACGGTCTGGCCGTACGTCAACACCACGCCGAAGCTCGAGCTGACCGTGGACAGCGCCCCCGTGCTCGCCACGGGCGCGCGCGTCGTCTTCTCGGTCAAGTCGACCGCCACCTGGATGTCCCTCTCCGAGTTCGAGGTCTACGGCCCCGAGCTCGCCCCGACCCGCTGACCGCGGCTCGTCGTACCCCCACTTTTCGCAGCGCATTCTCACGAGGAAACCCCATGACATCCCACTCCCGCTCACGCACCCTGCGTCGGGCACTCGCCGCCTCGATCAGCACCGCCGTGGCCCTCGGCCTGGCGACCGCCGGCGCCGGCCTCGCCACCGCGGCGACGCCCGAGACGCCGCAGGTCGACCAGCGGTCGAGCTTCGTCCTCCCCGTCATCCCCGACACCCAGTTCTACTCGCGCTACAGCGCCTCGCAGTTCTATCCGAAGTACGGGACGAACCCGTTCGAGGTGCAGACAAAGTGGATCGTCGAGAACCAGGACGAACTGAACATGCCCTTCGCCGTGCACGTGGGCGACGTCGTCGACCAGCAGGGCGTCACGGGTGAGTGGGAGGCCGCCGACAAGGCGATGGACATCCTCACCGCCGGCGACGTCCCCTACTCGGTGATCCCGGGCAACCACGACGTGTCCGACATGAACGCGCGCTCGTCGACGGGCATCTCCGCCAACTACCGCGCCCGCTTCGGCGCCACGGCGATGGCCGCCCAGGCCTCGAAGACCGGCAGCACCCTGCTCGGCACCTTCCAGGACGGCCTCTCATCGGCGTACCTGTTCGAGGCCGAGGGGCACACCTGGATGTCGCTCGCGATCGCCTGGAACGCGTCGGACGACACCTTCGCCTGGGCGCAGGGCATTCTGAACCAGCACAAGAACGTGCCGGTCGTGCTCTCCTCGCACGCCATCATCAACATCGCCGAAGACCAGGCCTCGCCCGCACCGTGGTGGTGGGGCGACCTGCTCTGGGACACGCTCATCCGCAAGAACGACCAGATCATGCTGACGGTCAACGGCCACTTCCACGGGTCCACCCAGCAGACGCGCACGAACGACTTCGGCCACCCCGTGCACCAGATCCTGACCGACTACCAGATGGCGGCCGACGGCGGCAACGGCATCATGACGCTGTTCGAGTTCGACCTGACCAACCAGAGGATCGACGTCGAATCGGTCTCGCCCTGGGTCACGGTGAAGGACGCCGACTCGCGCGCCTCGTCCGACACCCCGGTGTTGACGGGACCGAACCAGTCGTTCAGTTTCGCCTTCGATTTCGACGGCCGTTTCGGCTGGAAAACGGATGCGACGCAGGAGGACGGCGCGGACCTCTCCGAGCTCGCCAAGACGATCGTGTCGAAGGGCTGGGTCGGTGACGGTGCGGGCGACGTGCGTGCTGCTGCCGGAGCCGCGAACGACTACGTCAAGGTCGACGGCACGGTAGCCCACTGGCGCTTCGGCGGCGTTCCGGAGGGCGTGGTCGACGAGACGACCGTCATCCCCGACATCGCCGGCTCGAGCCCGATGTACCGCAACGCGATCGACACGACCGACTCACCCGAGAAGCTCGAGGACGTCAACGTGACCCACGCCAATGCGGCGCACTACTCCGCCGACGCCGGGGCCGTCTGCTTCACCGACGCGACCAGGAACACGACGGGTCCCGACCGCCTGTCGTACATCACGACCGAGTACGGCGCCCCCGCCACGTTCGCCGACCTCGACGCCGCCGACGGCTACACCATCGAGACGTTCCTGCAGCTCGACGCCGAATGGACGGAGACCGCCAACCGTTGGAGTGCGGCGCTCACCCGCGGCGGCTCGCGCGAGTGGGCCGGCATCAACGACAGTTCCGACGCGGGCGCCGGTGTGTCCTGGTTGGGTATCTCCAACCTGCGCGAATACCAGTACTCGGCGGCCGACTCCGACTCGGGCAACAGCTACACGCTGTGGTCGGGCGAGATCATGCAGAGCGCCTGGCATCACGTCGCCATCGTCAACAACCCCGTCGCCGACACCGCCATCATGTATGTCGACGGTGTGCCCGTGCTGCGCAACGCCTCGAAGGTCGGGGGCATGATGGCCTCCGACTTCATGCCGTGGATCATCGGCGCATCGACCTGGGACTCCGAGGTCGAGCACGGCTGGAACGGCTGCGTCGGCGAGACACGAATCGTCGACCACGCCCTCGCCTCGAGCCAGTTCCTCTACAACCGGCTCGACATCGACGCCACCGGGCCGAACTTCGAGGTGACCACCGACCTCGGCGGTGTCTACCCGTCCGACGCGAGCATAACGACGTTCACCGGCAAGGGTCTCGCGGGCGCCTCGGTGCGCGTCGAACGCGAGGGAGCGATTGTCGGCAGGGCGGATGTCGCGGCCGACGGTTCCTGGACGGTGCGCCTCGACGCTCCGCTCACCGGCTCGGGGTCGTACGGCCTGACCTTCGTGCAGTCCATCGGCACCCGCGACGGCAGCGCGCGCCAGGCGGTGCTGGTGATCGGCGAGAGCAGCGCCTGGACGCCGTCCGACGCCGACCTCCTCGCCAGCCTCGAGGGCGACGTGACGGTCACCCCGAACCCGTTCACCGCGGGTGACGCGCTGACGATCACCGTGCCCGCGGGATACGAGGGCCAGACCGGCTACGTGTTCGCCTTCTCGACTCCCACCGCGCTCGGCGCGGCGAGGATCGGCGCGGATTCGACGGTCCGGGTCGTCACGCCCTCGAGCCTCCCCACGGGCGAACACCGCATCGCGGTCTACTCGTCCACCGGCGCGGTGCTCGGTTGGCAGCGCGTCAGCGTCGTGGCGGCCGTCGGCGACGGGCCCGTCGTCACGCCGATCGGCGATCCGATCGCGGCGGTTCCTGGCACCCCCGGCGCAAACCAGACGGGAACGGCGGGCACCCGGCCCGCGGCCGTCTCCCCGTCGGCCGCGGTCGGCGTGCTCGCCTACACGGGTGTGTCGATCTTCGGGACGCTCCTCGTGGCCGCGGCCGCGCTCATCATCGGCGGGATCCTCCGCGCCCGCGGCACGCGTCGCGCCCACTAGGCGCCGCGCACGGCGACCGGGGACGCACTGCTGCCGACTGCAGCGGTGCGTCCCCGTGCTCGTGCCCGGCCCTAGAGTGACGGGGTGGGCAATTCTCGGGGCACGACCGCGGGCACACTGGCGCTCGTCGCCGCCTCCGTGCTCTGGGGCACCACGGGCACGGCCGCAAGCTTCCTCGCTGACGACGTGAGCCCGCTCGCCATCGGCGCGAGCACCATGGCGCTCGGCGGCATCCTGCTCTTCGGCGTTTCGGCCAGGTCCGCCGTCGCCGCCCTGCGCGATTCGGCCGCGCGTCGCTGGCTGGCCATCGGGGCGGTGGGGGTCTTCGTCTACACCCTCGCGTTCTACAGCGCCATGGATCTCGCCGGCGTCGCCATCGGCAACGTCGTCGCGCTCGGCTCGGGCCCGGTCTTCGCGGCGGTCTTCGAGTGGGTCTGGGAGCGGCGCGGGCTCTCCGCCCGCTGGGTGGTGGCCACGGCGATCGCGGTTTCGGGCATCACCCTGTTGAGCTTCGGACGCCACGCGGATGACACGTCGGAATCGTCCGGCATCGGGGCGGGTGTCCTGCTCGGCCTTCTCGCCGGTGTGGCGTATGCGCTCTACACCTACGCATCGAGCCGCGCGATCGCCGTCGGCCACGACGGTCGCAGTGTCATGGGCGGCATGTTCGGGCTCGGCGCCGTCGCTCTGCTGCCCGTGCTGCTGACGCTCGGCGCTCCGCTGCTCCAGTCGGCGCAGAGCGTGGGCATCGCGGCCTACCTCGCCGTCGGCCCGATGTTCGTCGCGTACCTGCTATTCGGCTACGGCCTCACCCACATGCGCAGCAGCGTCGCCACGACCGTGACACTCATCGAACCACTCGTCGCCACCCTGCTCGCCGTGCTCGTGGTGGGGGAGCGGCTGGAGTTGCTCGGCTGGGCGGGTCTCGCACTCATACTCGGCGGCGTAACAGTGCTGATTACGGCTCGGCAACCGCCCAAACCGCGCACGGCGTTCTAAGATTTCGGCATGAACAGCACGGGCGACACACGAGGCGACGACGTGAACGGCGTCGATCACATCGACTCGTCGGCCGAAGAAGAGTTCGCTCCGCCCCGGATTCGCCGCTCGACCTACACGCCGCCGCCGCAGTATCGCGAGGCAGTGGTGCCGGTGGCGGCTCCCGCCGAACCCGTTGTGACCGTTGCGCCTCCCGTGCAGGCCGCGCCGCCACAGGCGCCCGCTGCCCCCGAACCTCAGCAGGAATCGCCGCCGACGTGGGCGCCTCCCGTGACCCGGCCCGCTGCGGCCGACCCGGCTCCCGCGGTCCAGCCCGCGGCGATCCAGGCCCCGCCCGTGGTCCAGGCCCCGCCCGTGATCGAGACCCCGCCCGTGATCCAGACCCCGGTCTGGACCGCACCGCCCGCCGCTCCCGTCGCCGAGCCGCTCACGGCCGCGCCCGTCTGGACGCCCCAGGCAGACCTGCCCGCCGAGCCACCGGTCGAGCCGACGTCGCCGTACCGCCCGTGGACGCCCGACACCCACGTCGACGCCGACGCGTACTGGAACACGGTGCGGCCGCCGACCTATTCGCCCGACGACAACGGCCCAGACGCCGAGCCGCTCCCACCCGCGCCCGTGTGGTCTCTCGACACCGGTCTGCCCGAGCGGACCGAGCTGCCGAACACCCCGCCGGCGCCGCGCAACGATCCGTACCGCCCCTGGACGCCCGAGCCCTTCGCCGAGACGACCCCGCTGTGGAACGCGTTGTTCCCCGACGCCCCTCCCACCCCGGTCGGCACCGAGACCCCGGTCGGCACCGAGACCCCGGCCGCCCAGACAACGCCACCGCAGACCCGGGCACCGGAGGTTCCGGCACCCGAGCCCACCGAGCCAGAGCCCGCCGCGCCGGAACCCACCGCCGCCGAGCCAGCCGCACCGACGGGCTATATGACCCCCGACGATGAGGCCGCCACCCTCGCAGCGCACGCGCCGCCGGCCGGACAGCCGTGGATTCCGCAGCGGCGCTCGCTTCCCGACGACGAACTCCTCAGCGTGCTCGAGGCGACCGACAGCAGGCCCGGCGGCACCCTCAGCGCCATGGATGCCCTCGAGAACGAAATGCGCCTGCGCGAGGAAGAGGTGCAGGAGTACCGCGAGTGGGAGAACTCCATGCTCGCCGTCGGTACACCCGAGGCACTCGCCGTCGTGGAGCAGGTGCGGCCGGAGTTCAGCGCGATCGTCATCCCCACCGAGCTGGTTCCCACCCAGGCGATCCCGATCCAGTATCCGGCGGACGACCAGCTGCCGCCGCGCTCCGAGAACCCGGTAGAGCCCGCGCCGGTAGAGCCGCTCCCGGTGGAGCCCGAGCCCGAGCCCGACGAGGCCGAGCACGACATGCCGCAGTCCTGGTTCGACGCCCTGGCGAACCCGTCCGCACCCGAGGAAGCCGACGACGAACACGACATCGTGCGCGACATCGAACGCGACGCCCCGGCGCCGGTCGTCGAAGCCGCCCCGGTAGCGCCGGTGGCGGTGCCCACCGGCTATCCGGTGCCCAAGTTCGACGAACTCATCGCCGTCGACACACCGCCCGATCCGCCCGCCGAGCCGTCGGCCCAGACGGCGGTCGAAGTCGCGCCGGAGGAGAAACGAAAGCGCCCTTTTGGCGTCGCCGTCGTTGACGGCAGCCCCCAGGACCCCGCAGCCGCTCCCGCGGTAGCGCCGGCGCGCGTCGCCGTCTTCACCCTCGAGCAGTCGGGAGAGCGGCCCACACCGCGGGAATTGCGAACCGGCCACGCCGCTCGGCTGTTCTGGCTCTGGTTCGCCGCCAATTCCTCGGTGGTGAGCCTCGGCATGGGCGCTATGGTGTTCGCGCTCGGAATGAGCCTGCGGCAGTCGGTGGTGGCGACCCTCGCGGGGGTCGCGCTGTCGTTCATCCCGCTCGGACTCGGCACGCTGGCCGGTAAGCGCAGCGGGCAGCCCACGGTGGTGGTGTCGCGGGCGGCCTTCGGCATCGTCGGCAACCTGTTACCCGCCGCGCTCGCCCTCGTGTCGCGGGTGTTCTGGGGCGCCGTGCTGCTCTGGCTCTTCGCGTCATCCGTCTCGTCCAGCGTCGGGAGCGGCGGATCCACGGCCGGACTCGTGGTTGTCTTCATCGTCGTCGGAGTCATGCTCGCCGTGGTCGTCGCGTTCCTCGGCTACTGGTTGCTCGCCCGTGTGCAGTTGATCGTGAGCATCGTGTCGGCCGTGCTCATCGTCGGCTTCGTCGCCCTCAGCTGGCAGCGGGTCGACTTCGCCGCGGCGCTCTCGGTGACCGACGGACCGTGGGTCCTCGTGCTCACCGGAGCGGTCGCCGTGTTCGCGTTCCTCGGCCTGGTCTGGGCCAACAGCGCGTCCGACCTCGCCCGCTACCAGCGGCCGGGCGCGTCGGCTGGCTCCAGCGGATCGAACATGCTCTGGGCCGGATTCGGCACGACGCTGCCGAGCTTCCTGCTGGTGGCCTACGGCGCGCTGCTCGCGGCCTCCGACGCGGCGCTCGGCTCCGCGCTCATGAGCGACCCGGTGAACGCACTCTCGTCGATCCTTCCCGGATGGTACGCGGTTCCCCTCATCGTGGTGACCGGCTTCGGGCTGCTCTCGGGTGTCGTGCTGTCGACCTACTCCGGCGCCTTCGCTCTGCAGGGCGTCGGCGTGCGCGTCGAACGCCAGTGGGCGACGCTCGTCGTCGGCGCGCTCCTCGCGGTGGCCGCCGTGGCGTTCAGCCTCGCCGACGTCGACCTCGTCGACGTGTTCCGCGACCTCGCCACCACGATCGCCGTTCCGGTGGCAGCCTGGGCGGGGATCTTCGCCGCCGACACCATGATCCGCAACCGGCCCTTCCACACCGACTCGCTGCTGCGCGCCGGGGGCGTCTACCCGAACGTCAACTGGATCAACCTGCCCGCCCTCGTCGTCATCACGGCGGTCGGCTGGGCATTCACCTCCGCGACGGTCGCCGGGCTCGGCTGGCAGGGGTTCGGTTTCTCGCTCGTCGGCGTAACCCTCGACGGCGACTTCGCCGGCAGCGATGTCGGGGTGCTCATCGCGCTCGTCCTCGGGATCCTCACGCCGATTGTCACCGGTATCGGCACGATCCGCCGACAGGAAGCAGCCGCGCGCCAATTAGGTCGCGCGACGCCAAAGTAGAATCGACGCATGCTCCACACACTCGCCGAGGTCAACGCGGTCGCCGAAACACTCTGGCCGCTCTCCGGCACCGAGTCGTGGGACGCGCCAGGCCTGCTCTCGGGCGACCCGGCGCGCACCGTCTCCTCGATCCACCTCGCCGTGGACGCCGTAGCCGACACTGTCGACGAGGCGGTCGCCGCGGGCGCCGACCTGTTGCTGGTGCACCACCCCTTACTGCTGCGCGGCGTGACCTCCGTCGCGGAAGACCGCTACAAGGGCGCGCTGCTCGCCACGCTCATCCGCGCCGACTGCGCGCTGATCGCCGCGCACACGAACGCCGACGTGGTCGAGTCCGGCACGTCCGCCGTCTTCGCCCAGAAGCTCGGCCTGCTCGACGCCACACCCATCGTGCCTTCCTCGTCGAACCCCGCCCACGGCCTCGGCCGCGTCGGCCGCCTCGCCACCCCGACCACCCTCGGAACGCTCGCTCGCGAACTCGGCGACATCCTGCCCGCGACGGCCAGCGGCATCCGCGTCTCCGGCGACTTCGATGCTCCCGTCACGACCGTGGCGCTGTGCGGGGGAGCGGGCGACTCGCTGCTCTCCGACCCGGCGGTGCTCGCCGCCGACGTGTACATCACGAGCGATCTGCGCCACCACCCGGCCTCCGAGGCCCGCGAGAACGCGCAGCTCGGATCCGGCCCGGCGCTCATCGACGTCTCGCACTGGGCGAGCGAGTGGTTGTGGCTCGAGACCGCGGCCGCCGAATTGCGCGAAAGCCTGCCCGGAGTGACCGTGACGGTGAGCGATCTCCGCACCGACCCCTGGGATTTCGTTGTCCTCCAGTAATTCCCCAGATTTTTTCCGCACGAACAGAAAGTGGTGACGGCCTCATGGCTCTGAAAGCCAGTCCAGACGCGCAGGCGAGGCTCCTCGACCTGCAGGCCCTCGACACGAAGATCGCCCAGCTCACGCACCGGGCGAAGGGCTTGCCACAGCACGCCGCGATCGCGAAGCTCCAGACGGAGATCGACTCGCTGCGCATCGTGCTCCTCGAGCAGTCGGGTGCCCGTGAAGACGTTCTCACCGAGCTCGGACGCATCGAATCGGATGTCTCTCTCGTCACCGCCCGCATCGCGCGCGACACCGAGCGCGCCCAGCACTCCACCTCGGCGAAAGACGCCCAGGCGTTCGAGCACGAACTGGCCAACCTGGCCAAGCGCCAGTACGACCTCGAAGAGATCGAGCTGACCGTGATGGAGAAGCTCGAGGAACGCGAGAACGCCCTCGCAGCGACGAACGAGCAGATCTCGGCGTTGCAGGCGCAGATCGACGCGATCGTCGTCGAGCGCGACGCGGAGCTCGTCGGGCTGCAGGCCGACATCGTCGCGGCCGACGCCGACCGCGCGGCCATCGCCGGCACCGTGCCCGACGACCTGCTCGCGCTCTACGACAAGCAGCGCCTGCGTTACGGCGTCGGCGCCTCGCACCTGCGCTACGGCGTCTCCAGCGCGAGCGGCGTGAAGCTGCTCGAGAACGAGATGGCGGAGATCCGCGCCGCCGCCCCCGACGACGTGATCATGTGCGCCACGAGCGAGGGCATCCTGGTACGCACGAAGGAATCCGGGCTCTGAGCCCACCGGTAGACTTGCCTTCGAATGGGTCGGCAAGACGGTCGCGTGGTCTGGCAACAGACCCCGAGGAACGTCCGGGCTCCGCAGAGCAAGGCGGTGGGTAACACCCACCCGGGGTAACCCGCGAGACAGTGCAACAGAAAGCAGACCGCCCGCGGCGCAAGCCGAAGGTAAGGGTGAAACGGCGGTGTAAGAGACCACCAGCGGCCGGGGCGACCCGGTCGGCTATGTAAACCTCGCTAGGAGCAAGATCACACAGGAAGCGTTACGGGCTGCTCGTCCAGCTTCCGGGTAGATCGCTAGAGGCGTGCGGCAACGTACGTCGTAGATAGATGGCCGTCCAGCGCGCATCTCCGGATGCGCGTCAACAGAACCCGGCGTATCAGCCGGCCCATTCGCCCCCTTCGTCGTTAGAGCGGCCGCTTCATCTGCGTGGCCGTGACGGCGTAGCCGAGCGACTCGTACAGGTCTTTCGCGCCTGTGTTGTAGCCGAACACGTTCAGGCCGATGGCGGTGGCTCCGCGCTCTTTCGCCGCGACGTGTCCGAGCTCCAGCGCACGCCTCGCGTAACCGCGTCGACGGTGCGCCTCGGCGATCTGGATGTCGAACACCCACCAGTCCGTGCCGCCGGCGGGGAGCGGCCCCAGCCAGAGGTCGCCGACGACCGCGTCATCCGACCACACGTCGAAAACGAGGTGGGTGTCGAGCGGTCGGCCGCCCGGGAAGTTCTCGCGGCGGGAGGCGAGCGCCTTCTCGGTCGCGACCTCGCGGGATTCCCCGGCCAGCATGCGCGACTCGAGGTAGTCCGTGTGGCGGGCTTCTATCCAGTCGGTGAGGCGGCTCTGCGCCATGGGCTCGAGGCGAATCGTCATGCGGTCAGCCTAGGCGAGCAGCGAGAGGCGTTTCACGATCGCGTCCACCTCGGCACGTTCGCCCACGATGCTCACGGCGCTGACCGCGAGGTCGGCGGGGGCGGTCGTCGCGAGTTCCGCGAGGTAGCCGTCGTAGACCCGGTTGGTCTGCGCGGCGAGCGGCATGTCGACTACGAGCAGTCCGTCGACCGCGACGGCCTTCGCCCGGGCGTTCCCGAGCTTCTCAGCGCTCGTGGCGAGAACCGAACAGCCGGACCAGGGGAGTCCGGGGTGGTCGGTGCCCGCCGCGTCCGCACCGCCCCCGGCGATCAGGCCGTCGACGACCGCCCCCGTCGCGGCAGACACGCAGGCGACGGCGTTGACCATCCGGCCGGGAGGCGTGTCGCGGTCGACGATCACGACCCACTTCAGGCGGGCGGCGCGGGTGGCATCGCCGGTGTTGATTTCGTCCGGGGAAAAGGCGGGTGTGGTCATTGAGTTCCTGTTCGTACGGGTTTAGAGCCCCATGCTAAGCAGGCGTAATGTGATCTGTGAAACCTCTCGGATTAAGTACGGAAGCAGGCCCCCCATGACCGCGCTGGACGCACTAGATACGGCGATACTGGCCGAACTGCAGTCGGATGCACGGCGCAGCAACCGCGACGTCGCCTCCGCCGTCGGAGTCTCCCCGACCACGGCCCTCGACCGCACCCGCGCCCTGCGCGACCGCGGCGTGATCACCGGAGCGAGCCTCGACGTGGACCTCTCCGCCATCGGCCGCCCGGTGCAGGCGATGATCGCCGTGCGCATCCGACCGCCGTCGCGACGCAACATCGAGAACTTCCGCAACTGGGCGAGCGCCCTGCCCGACACCCTCGGCGTGTTCGTCACCTCGGGTAACGAGGACTTCCTCATCCACGTCGCCGTGCCCGACAACGACAGCCTCTACGCGTTCGTGATCGACAAGCTCACCGAGCGTGCCGAGATCGCCGACGTGCGCACGTCGATCGTGTACGAGCACCTGCGCAATCGCGCGATCTCGCCGGTGGTCTAGACGGCGTGCTCCAGGCCGTCCTCCGCCGCGTTCTCGCCCTCGAGCAGCGCCTTCAGCGTGTGCAGGTCGGCGGCGATCGTCGCGGCGTCGTGTTCGAACTCCTCGTCGGACTGGTCGTCGGAGCGTCTCAGGGTGAAGATCACCTCGCTGGCCGTCCCGTGCTGGATGACGCGCATGGGGTTGTAGAAGATCTCGCCGCTCGCAAGGGTCACCGTGTGGTCGAGCACACCGAGATCGTTGGGCTCGGCGAACCGGATCGTCAGGCGCCCCATCGGCGATTCCACCACCCACTCGTCGTCGACGAGCTCGATGCTGTCGCCGATCCCGCTCGCCCACGCGGGCAGGTTGGTGTGGTCGGAGGTGTAGCCGTACACCTCGTCGGGTGGTCGGTTGACGTCGACGGAGATGTGCCGTGATTCGGATGCCATGGGTCCAGTCTCCCGCGCCCCACCGGTTCGGTCTAGATTGGGCCCATGGATGGCACAGCCGCGGTCGATTCGTATATGGACTCGCTCGATCACCCGTTCGCCACGGAGTTGCAGACGGTGCGCCAATACATCCTGGCCGCCCACCCGCGCGTGACCGAACGCATCAAGTGGAAGTCGCCGAGCTTCCACGTCGGCACAGACGACCTCGGCGCCTTCGAGTTGCGGCCCACCGGCTTTCTGCGGCTCATCCTCGTCTTTCCCTACGGTCTGGTCGCGGATCCGACCGGGCTGATGACCGGGACCTGGGCGGACCGCCGCGAGCTGCGGTTCACCAGCGCCGCGGACGTCACGGCAAAACGCTTCCCGCTGCAGCACGTCGTGCGCGACTGGGTGGCGCTGCTGCCCGAGTCCGTCTAACCGCCGGCGGGCGCGAACCGGTAGCCCATGCCCGCCTCGGTGAGCAGGAAGCGCGGCTTCGACGGCTCCGCCTCGAGTTTCTTGCGCAGCTGCGCGAGGTACAACCGCAGGTAGCCGGTGTCGGTGGTGTACTGCGGCCCCCACACCTCGGTGAGCAGGGTCTCGCGGGTGACGAGCCGGTCGGGGTTGCGCACGAGCACCTCGAGCAGGCGCCACTCGGTCGGTGTGAGTCGCACCGTCGCGCCCGAGCGGCTGACAACGTGGGCGGCCAGGTCGACGGTGACGTCGCCGAAGGTGACGACCGGTTCATCCGTGGCCGTCGGCGTCCGACGTCCGAGGGCGCGGATGCGCGCGAGCAGCTCGTCCGCGGCGAACGGCTTGGTGACGTAGTCGTCGGCGCCGGCATCCAGCGCCTCGACTTTGTCGAGCGAGTCGCTGCGCCCGGAGACGACGAGGATGGGCACGCTCGACCAGCCGCGCACCCCCTCGATCACCTCGATTCCGGTGAGTCCGGGCATGCCGAGGTCGAGCACGATGATGTCGGGGTGACCGTCGGCGGCCAGACGCAGGGCCTCGCGCCCGTCGCTCGCCGTCAGCACGTCGTAGCCCCGGGCCGACAGGGTGATCCGGAGCGCACGCAGGATCTGCGGGTCGTCGTCGGCGATCAGAATTTTCACGGGGCATCCGTTGTCGAGAGCGGGAGGGCGACGACCATGGTCAGTCCTCCACCCGGGGTGTCTTCGGGCTCGAGCGTACCGCCCATGGCTTCGACGAAGCCCTTCGACAGGGCGAGGCCGAGGCCGACTCCCGTCGTGTTGTCGGTGTCGCCGAGCCGCTGGAACGGCACGAACACGTCGTCACGGCGCTCGGCGGGGATGCCGGGACCGGCATCGATCACGCGCAATTCGACCCGTCCGCCGAACTCGCTCGTCGCGATTACCGGCGCGGTACCGTCCGGCGAGAAGCGCAGCGCGTTGGCGAGGAGGTTCACGATCACCCGCTGCAGCAGCACCGGGTCCGCCGACACCGCGTGCAGGTCGGACGCGAGTTCGAGCCGCACCTCTCCCGGCGAGGTGCCGAGTTCGTCGAGGGCCCCGAGGACGACCTCGTCGACCGCCGTCGGTTCGACCGAGACCCCCAGCACTCCCGCCTGCAGGCGGGAGGCGTCCAGCAGTTTCGTGACGAGCGAGGCGAGGCCGTCGAGGCTCTCCTCCGCGGTCTCGAGCAGATCGGCGCGGTCGGCGGCGGAGAGCTCGACCTCGGTGGAGCGCAGGCTGGTGACCGCTGCGGTGGCGGCGGCGAGCGGGCGGCGCAGGTCGTGACCGACGGCGGCGAGCAGGGCGGTGCGCAGGCGGTCCGCTTCGGCGAGCGGCCGCATGCCCTCGGCTTCCGAGACGAGCGAGCGGCGCTGCAGGGCCGACTCGATCTGGGAGAGGAATGCTTCGAGGATGCGCCTGTCCGACGGCGGCAGATCGGGTCCGCGGAGGTACAGATGGGCGGTCTCGCCGAGCGGTAGGTCGGTCTCCACGTCGTCGGGGGACGCGAGGTCGGCATCGGTGGCCGTGTGGAGGGCGACCCCGCGGTCGTAGACGATGACGCTCGTCATGCGGAAGGCCTCGCGCATGCGCGTCACGAGGGCCTCGAGGGCGTCCTGCCCCTGCAGCACACTGCCGGCGACCGTCGCCAGGGTCTCCGATTCGGCGAGCGCTCGGGCGGCCGCGCGCGACCGGCGTGCCGCCTGGTCGACGACGATGCTGACGAGCACGGCGACGATGACGAACACGACGAGCGCCACGAGGTGCAGCGGATCGCTGACGGTCATCGTGTACAGCGGCGAGACGAAGAAGAAGTCGAGGAGGAACCCGGCGAGCAGCGCGGAGACGAGAGCCGGCCAGATGCCGCCCACGAGCGCGACGACCACCACGAAGAGTTGGAAGGCGAGCACGTCGCTCGTGATCGACGCGTCGGTGCGCACGAGACCGAGCAGCCAGGTGACGACCGGCAAGCCGACCACGGCGAGCGCGAGGCCGGTGAGCCTGCGCTTCGTCGACAGGGCTCCGCCGACGCGGGGGAGCGATCGACGGCCCGCCGCGGCGTGCGAGACGATGTGCACGTCGATGTCGCCGGCCTCCCGGATCACCGCCGCGCCGTTACCGGACCCGCTGAGCAGGGTGCTGAGCCAGCCGCGCCGGCTGACGCCGATCACGAGCTGGGTGGCGTTGACGCTGCGTGCGAACTCGACGAGCGCCTTGGAGATCTGCTCGCCGACGACCTGGTGGTAGCTGCCGCCGAGGGTTTCGACGAGCTGGCGCTGTGCGGCGAGCACGCCCGGGTTGATCTCGGCGAGGCCGTCGGTCGTCGTCACGTGCACGGCCAGCAGCTGGCCGCCGCTCGACCGGGCCGCGATGCGGGCGCCTCTGCGCAGCAGCGTCTCGCCCTCCGGGCCGCCGGTGAGCGCGACGACGACCCGCTCGCGTGCCTCCCACTTGGAGTCGATGCCGTGCTCGGCGCGGTACTTCTGCAGCGCGCTGTCGACCTCGTCGGCGAGCCAGAGCAGGGCCAGTTCGCGGAGCGCGGTCAGGTTGCCCAGCCGGAAGTAGTTCGACAACGCCGCGTCCACCCGCGCGGCGGGATAGACGAGTCCCTCGCCGAGGCGGTCGCGCAGCGACTGCGGCGCGAGGTCGACCAGCTCGACCTTGTCGGCGCCGCGCAGAACGGCGTCGGGGATCGACTCGCGTTGTGTCGCGCCGGTGATCTGCTGCACGACGTCGTTGAGGCTCTCGATGTGTTGCACGTTCACCGTCGACATGACGTTGATGCCCGCCGCGACCAGCTCTTCCACGTCTTGCCAGCGCTTGCCGTTGCGCGACCCCGGCGCGTTCGTGTGCGCGAGTTCGTCGACGAGCGCCCAGGCCGGCCGGCGGGTGAGCACGGCGTCCAGGTCCAGTTCGGTGAGCGACACCCCCCGATGCTCGACGGCCGTCCGCGGCACGACCTCGAGGCCGTCGACCAGGGCGGCGGTGGCGGCGCGGCCGTGGGTTTCCACGACCGCGACCACCACGTCTTTGCCCGCCGCGGCGAGGCGTCGCCCCTCCTCGAGCATGGCGTAGGTCTTGCCGACGCCCGGGGCGGCGCCGAGCAGCACGACCAGCCGACCGCGGCTCATGCCGGGTGTGCCGTTCGGTTAGTCATTACTGTCCAGATCTGCGAGGGCAACATTCAGCTCGAGCACGTTCACCGTCGGTTCGCTGAGGTAGCCGAGGTCTCCACCCTGAATCTTAGACTCGACCAGCGCCGCCACCTCCGACTCGTCGAGACCGCGCTCCGCCGCGACCCGGGCGACCTGGAGCCGCGCGTAGACGGGACTGATCGCCGGGTCGAGACCGGATGCGGACGCGGTGAGCGCGTCGGCCGGGACCGAGGCCGGGTCGACGCCCTCGAGGGACGCGATCGACTCCCGTCGCTGCGCGATGGCCTCGAGCAGGTCGGTGCTCTCCGGGCCCTGGTTGCTGCCCGTCGAGCCCTGGCCGTCGTAGCCGGCCGCCGAGGGACGGGACTGGAACCACTCGGGCAGCGCGGCGCCGTCAGCATCCGCGAAGCTCTGCCCGATCAGGCTCGAACCGACGGTCTCGCCGTCGACGGTCAGGACCGACCCGTTGGCCCGGGCGCCGAAGGCGATTTGCCCGACGCCGGTGATGGCGAGGGGGTAGACGACCCCGAGCAGGAGGGTGAACACCGCGAGGATGCGGATGGCGACCCAGTATTGGCGGATTGTTCCGCGTTGCGTAGACATTCTGGTTCTTCCTTCTAGAAGCCGGGGAGGAGGCTCACGACGAGGTCGATGAGCTTGATGCCGATGAACGGCGCGATGAGGCCGCCGAGGCCGTAGACGAACAGGTTGCGGCCCAGCAGCTTCGACGCCGAGACCGCGCGGTAGCCGACGCCCTTGAGCGACAGCGGGATGAGGGCGATGATCACGATGGCGTTGAAGATCACCGCGCTGAGGATCGCGCTCGACGGGGAGCCGAGCTGCATGAAGTTCAGCGCCGCGAGGCCGGGGATTGCCGCCGCGAACATCGCCGGGATGATGGCGAAGTACTTGGCGACGTCGTTCGCGATCGAGAACGTGGTGAGTGCGCCGCGCGTGATGAGCAGCTGCTTGCCGATCGCGACGATGTCGATGAGCTTGGTCGGGTCGGAGTCGAGGTCGACCATGTTGCCGGCCTCTTTCGCCGCCGACGTTCCCGTGTTCATCGCCACTCCCACGTCGGCCTGCGCGAGCGCCGGGGCGTCGTTGGTGCCGTCGCCGGTCATCGCGACCAGGCTGCCGCCGTCCTGCTCGCGGCGGATGAGCGCGAGCTTGTCCTCCGGCGTCGCCTCGGCGAGGAAGTCGTCGACCCCCGCCTCCGCGGCGATGGCCCGCGCGGTGAGCGGGTTGTCGCCCGTCACCATAACGGTGCGGATGCCCATGGCCCGCAGCTCGGCGAACCGCTCCTTCAGGCCGGTCTTCACGACGTCTTTGAGATGGATGACACCGAGCACGCGGGCCACCCCGGCCGAGTCTCGCTCCGCGACCACGAGCGGTGTGCCACCGCTCTGCGACACGGCCGTCACGGCCCCGTCCAGTTCGTGGCGCTGGGCCGCGCCGATCGGTGTGCTCTGCTCGACCCAGGCGATGGCCATCGACGCGGCGCCCTTGCGCACCTGCCGCCCGTCGCCGTAGTCGACACCGCTCATGCGGGTCTGCGCGGTGAACGGCACCACTGTCCCCTCGGTCCCTGAGTTCGTCGAAGGGGAGTACCCCTCCGCCTCCGCCAGCTCCACGATCGACTTGCCCTCCGGGGTCGGGTCGCTCGCCGACGATGCGGCGGCGGCCCGCACGAGGCGGAAGCTGTCGACGCCCGCGAGCGTCACGAACTCGCTCGCCTGCCGGTTGCCGTAGGTGATCGTTCCGGTCTTGTCGAGCAGCAGCGTCGTCACATCGCCCGCGGCCTCGACCGCGCGACCCGACATCGCGAGCACGTTGCGCTGCACCAGCCGGTCCATGCCCGCGATGCCGATCGCGCTGAGTAGCGCGCCGATCGTCGTCGGGATGAGGCAGACCAGCAGGGCGACGAGCACCGGCAGCGACTGCGCGGCGCCGGAGTACGCGGCGATCGGGTTGACCGTGATCACCACGAGCAGGAAGACGATCGACAGGCTGGCCAGCAGGATGTTGAGCGCGATCTCGTTGGGGGTCTTCTGCCGGCTGGCACCCTCGACGAGGGCGATCATGCGGTCGATGAAGGTCTTGCCGGGCTTCGAGGTGATGCGCACGACCACGCGGTCGGAGAGCACACGCGTTCCGCCGGTGACGGCGCTGCGGTCGCCGCCCGACTCGCGCACGACCGGGGCCGATTCGCCGGTGATCGCCGACTCGTCGACCGAGGCGATACCCCAGACGATGTCGCCGTCGCCCGGGATGAGCTCGCCGGCGGTCACGATCACCGTGTCGCCGAGACGCAGGTCGGCCGAAGCGACCTGTTCGGTCGCCGTGGCGGTGGCCGCGGCATCCGTCGTCTCGTCGTACCGGGAAACCCGGGTCGCCATCGTGGTCGACCGCGTCTTGCGCAGCGCGGAAGCCTGCGCCTTGCCGCGGCCCTCGGCCACGGACTCGGCGACCGTCGCGAACAGCACGGTGAGCCAGAGCCAGACCGCTATCGACCAGGAGAACAGCAGCGAGCTCGCCGCGGTTCCCGGGTCGTCGGGCAGGCCGAGGGTCTGAGCGACCGCGAGCACGGTGGTGAAGGCGGCGCCGACCTCGACGATGAACATGACCGGGTTGCGCAGCATCGTGCGCGGATCCAGTTTGCGCAGGGCGCCCGGCAGCGCCTCGACCAGTTGGCGCGCGCCGATGCCCGCGGGTTCGCGGGAGGGGCGGGGCGCCTCGGTCGTGGTGGGTTCGGGGATTGTGGTGGTTGTCATGGTCTACAGCAGCCCTTCCGCCAGGGGACCCAGCGCGAGAACGGGGAAGTAGGTGAGCGCGCTGACGATGACGATCACGCCGACGAGCAGACCTACGAAGAGGGGTTTGTGGGTGGGCAGCGTGCCGGCGGTGACCGGAACCCTGTCTTGCGCCGCGAGCGAGCCGGCGAGGGCGAGCACGAACACGATGGGCAGCAGCCGGCCGAGCAGCATGGCCACTCCCAGCGCGGTGTTGAACCACGGGGTGTTGGCGGTCAGTCCGGCGAAGGCCGAGCCGTTGTTGTTGCCCGCCGAGGTGAACGCGTAGAGCACCTCGCTGAAGCCGTGCAGGCCCGAGTTCGCCATGGAGACGTTCTCGACGCCGTCGCGCACCGCGGGGATCGCGAAGCTGAGCGCGGTACCGGCCAGCACGACGGCCGGCGTCGTGAGGATGTACAGGCTCGCGAACGTCATCTCGCGTCGGCCGATGCGCTTGCCGAGGTACTCGGGGGTGCGTCCGACCATCAGGCCGGCGACGAACACCGCGATGATCGCCATCACGAGGATGCCGTAGAGGCCCGAACCGACACCGCCTGGGGCGACCTCGCCGAGCATCATGTTGATCATCGTGATCGCGCCGCCGAACGCCGTGAAGCTGTCGTGCATCGAGTTGACGGCGCCGGTGGAGGTGAGCGTCGAGAAGGCGCCGAAGATCGCCGAGAGGATGGGGCCGTAGCGGGTCTCCTTGCCCTCCATCGCGCCGCCGGCGGCCGCGGGGGCCGATCCGGCGCCGGCGGTCTCCGCCACGATGAGCAGCGACACGCTCGCGATGGCGATGACGCCCATCGTGGCGAGCACGGCGTACCCCTGGCGGCGGTCGCCGACCATGATGCCGAAGGTGCGGGTGAGCGCGGTCGGGATGGCGAACATGAGCACGAGCTCCAGCAGGTTAGTGAGCCCGCCCGGGTTCTCGAACGGGTGCGCGGAATTCGCGTTGAAGAAGCCGCCGCCGTTGGTGCCGAGCAGCTTGATGGCCTCCTGGGACGCGACGGGTCCGCCGGGCAGCGACTGTGTGCCGCCGGTCAGGGTGGCCGCATCCGTGAAGCCGTTGAGGTTCTGGATGACACCTCCCGCGACCAGCAGCACCGCGGCGACCGCCGACAGCGGAAGCAGGATGCGCACGACACCGCGGGTGAGGTCGACCCAGAAGTTGCCGAGCGTTCCCGACTTCGTGCGGGCGAACCCGCGGATCAGCGCAACGGCGACGGCGAGGCCGACCGCCGCCGACACGAAGTTCTGCACGGCGAGACCGGCGAGCTGCACCGTGTAGCCCATGGTCTGCTCGGGGGAGTAGCTCTGCCAGTTGGTGTTCGTCACGAAGCTGATCGCGGTGTTGAACGCGAGCGACTCCTCGACGGGCGGCAGGCCGAGAGCGAACGGCAGCACGGACTGCAGGCGCTGCACGAGGTAGACGGCGATGATGCCGACGGCGCTGAACGCGAGCACGCTGCGCAGGTAGACCTGCCAGCTCTGCTCGACGGCGGGGCTGACGCCGACGACGCGGTAGATCAGCTTCTCTGCCCCGAGGTTTCTGGTGGTCGTGTAGACGCGCGCCATGTAGCCGCCGAGGGGGCGGTGGATGAGCGCGAGGATGGCCACGATGGTGGCGATGACGGCGATGGCCGCCCAGGCGGGCGACATCAGAACCGCTCCGGCTTCACGAGGGCGTACACGAGGTAGCCGATGGCGGCGAAGGCCAGCACGAGGCCGGCGACTGTAAAGACGATCACAGTTTCTGCGCCCCCCAGCCCACGAGGGCGACGATAGCGACGAGCACTACCACGCCGAGAATGAATGCGATATCGAGCACGAATGCCTCCAGCTGCGTTTCCGCGGCACGCGCTTCCGAGCGCGCACCGGTGGCTTGGCCACATAGGGATGCAACACCCGCATTCGGGCGCGCTGACGCGTCCTCACGGTTTCCTAACGCCCGGCGGCCATTCCCTAACGGGAGCCGTGCGCGACCCCGCCGCCCCTTTCGCAAACTCAGGACTCCGGATGCGCCCCGCGCACCCCGCCCGCACCATTCCGCGGCAGGGCAGCGCGCCATCGACGGCGTCGCCTGAATTTCCGAAACCGGCGGGTGCGAACGGCTCGTGCGCGCCGGCGTGGGTCGCGAGTTGCGCCGTGTGGGGCACTTATCCGCGGCAGTTGCCCCGAACGGCGCAACTGACGCGCAGCAACCCGTCGAGACGGGCGGCCGAGACCGCGGGTGAGAACCGCGCGGCGCGGACTACGCGATGCCCTCGGGCTTCTTCACGGCGAGGGCGGCGGCGCCCAGGATGCCGGCGTTGTTGCGCAGCTTGGCGGGAACGATCGGCGTCGTGAGCTTCAGCAGGGGGAGGAACTGCTCGTGGCTCTTCGAGACGCCGCCGCCCACGATGAACAGGTCGGGGGAGAAGAGGAACTCGACGGCCGAGTAGTAGCGCTGCAGCCGCTTCGTCGCCCACTTCTCGTAGGTCATGCGCGAGCGCTCCTTGGCGGCGTACGAGGCGCGGGTCTCGGCGTCCTTGCCGCCGATCTCGAGGTGGCCGAGCTCCGAGTTGGGGATGAGCACTCCGTCGTAGATCATCGCCGAACCGATTCCGGTGCCGAGCGTCGTGAGGATGACGAGACCGTCGACACCCTTCGCGGCCCCGAAGCGCACCTCGGCTACTCCGGCCGCATCCGCATCGTTGACGAAGGTGATGTCCCGACCCAGCGTCTTCTCGAACAGCGCTTCGGCGTCGAGGCCGATCCACTTCTGCGACACGTTCGCGGCGGACAGCGTCTTGCCGTTCTTCACGATCGCCGGGAAACACACGCCGAGCGGCACGTCGGCGGCGACCCCGCCGAGGGCCTCGATGATCTCGACGACGGTGGCGAGGATGGCCTCCGGCTCTCCGCCGGCCGGTGTCGCCAGCTTCACGCGCTCGCTCAGCAGTTCGCCACTGTCGACATCGACGATGGCTCCCTTGATTCCGGTTCCACCAATGTCGATACCCAGCGCCGTTGTCATACTCTCAGCCTAGTTGAGTGCCGGCTAGGGCAGCGTCAGCACCTCGGCGCCGCGCTCGGTGACGACCAGGGTGTGCTCGAACTGCGCCGTCCAGCTGCGGTCCTCGGTGACGACCGTCCAGCCGTCGGCCCACATCTCCCACGCGGGCGAGCCGCCGAGGGTGAGCATCGGCTCGATCGTGAACACCATGTTCTCGACGATCTCGTCGTCGAAGCGCGGCGCCGAGTCGTAGTGGGGGATGATCAGGCCCGAGTGGAAGGCCGCGCCCACGCCGTGCCCGGTGAAGTCCCGCACGACGCCGAGGTCGAAGCGCTTGGCGTACGACTCGATGGCCCGGCCGATCACGTTGACAGCGCGACCGGGAGCGACCGCCTTGATGCCGCGGTTGAGCGATTCCCGGGTGCGCTCGACGAGGTCGACCACCTCTGCGGAGACCTCGCCGACGAGGAACGTCACGTTGCTGTCGCCGTGGAAGCCGTTCTTGTAGGCGGTGATGTCGATGTTGATGATGTCGCCGTCTTCGAGCACGGTGTCGTCGGGGATGCCGTGGCAGATCACCTCGTTGAGCGAGGTGCACACCGACTTGGGGAAGCCGCGGTAGCCGAGGCACGACGGGTAGGCACCGGCCGCGACCACGAAGTCGTGGCCGATCCGGTCGAGCTCGTCGGTCGTGATGCCAGGCCGCACCGCGCGACCGACGGCCTGGATGGCCTGCGCCGCGATGATGCTCGATTCGCGGATCAGATCGATGGATGCTGCGGGGTAGACGTCACCACCCGCGTGGTTCTTCGGCGCCTTCTTGCCCACGTACTCGGGTCGCGCGATCTCGTTCGGCACGCTCCTCGGAGGTGAGATCCGTCCGGGTATGAGGTGTCCGTTACTGTCCCTAGGCATGCCGACCAGTCTAGGTTCCGTGCGGCGGCGCCCGCCGCGACGGGCATAGTCTGGAGGGAGAACGACCGACAGGAGCAGCGATGACCGAGTGGTGGTACAACAACAAGACCGGCGAAGTGGAAGAGGGCGCTCAGTCGCTCGGTTCCGACCGCGACGGCCCCTTCGCGACGCGTGAAGACGCCGCGCGCGCCCCGCAGATCATCGCCGAGCGCGCCCGCAAATGGGCCGAAGAAGAGGCGCAGAACCGCTAGCGGTCTATTCCGGGTACTCGTGCTCCGGCGCGGGGTACGCGGTGGAGCCGACGTCGGCGATGTAGGCCTTCGTCGCGTCGGCGAGGACGCCCTTGAGATCGGCGTACTGGCGGACGAACTTCGGGATGCGTCCCGTCGAGAGGCCGGCCCAGTCGGTCCAGACGAGCAACTGCCCGTCGACGTGCGGTCCCGCGCCGACGCCGATGGTCGGGATGCGCAGCTCCTCGGTGACCCGGGCGGCGATGGCCGACGGCACCATCTCGAGTACGACAGCGAACGCTCCGGCCTCTTCGACGGCGCGGGCGTCGGCGAGCAGCGCCTCTGCACCCTCGCCGCGGCCCTGGATCATGTGGCCGCCGAGTCCGTGTTCGCTCTGCGGTGTGAACCCGATGTGCGCCATGACGGGGATGCCGGCCGACACGATGCGGCGGATCTGCTCGGCACTGCGCACGCCGCCCTCGAGCTTGACGGCGTGGGCGCCGGTCTCCTTCATAAAGCGGAACGCGGTGTGCAGGGCCTCGTCGGGGCTGGTCTCATACGAGCCGAACGGCATGTCGGCGACCACGAAGGCCCGCTTGGCCGAACCCGCCACAGCCCTGGCCAACGGGATGAGCTCGTCGACGGTCACCGGCAGCGTCGTGTCGTGGCCGAAGACCGTGTTGCCCGCGGAGTCGCCCACGAGGAGGAAGTCGATGCCGGCCTCGTCGAAGATGGTCGCCGTGAGCTGGTCGTAGCTCGTGAGGCCGGTGATCTTGATCCCGTTCTCTTTGGCGTTCTGAAAGTGCCGGGTACGGACGCGTTTGACTGCCTGCTCTGCCATTCGGCAAGTCTAGCTTCGCCGCGCGGACGTCCCCCGGGCCGCGTCAGCCGGCGAGGATCGGCTGGAACCAGAACGTGTCGACGATGAGCGCGATCACGAGCAGGGCGATGACGCTGTAGCCCCACGTGAGGGCCGCGGTCGGCCGGTCGCGCAGTTTCACGGTGCGCAGCAGTCCGACGATCCAGACGAGGGGCAGCAGCAGGGCCGCGCCGAGGTCGATGCCGACCGGGTCGCCCGAGAAGCCGAAGAACACGAGGTGCAGCACCGTGTAGAACGCGACGCCCACGAACACGATTGCGTAGACGAGGTAGAGGATGACGATCGCCCTGGTCGGACGGGCCCGCTTCGTCGAGGCTTTCGCCGAGGCTCTGGTTCTGGATGCAACGGGCTTAGCCATTATCGAAGTGTAAGGCCACCCGGCCGGGCGCCAAGCGGAGAGGTGGCGGAGCCAGTAGCCTGAGAGCGCGTAAACGACCACCCCCAGAACCAACATGAGGAGCCGGATGGACAAGCAGCGGGACTTCGTTCTTCGAACCATTGAAGAACGAGGCATCAAGTTCATCCGCCTATGGTTCACCGACGTCGTCGGGACCCTGAAGAGCGTCGCGATCGCGCCGGCCGAGGTCGAGGGCGCGTTCGCCGAGGGACTCGGCTTCGACGGCTCGGCTATCGAGGGCTTCACCCGCGCCTACGAGGCCGACATGCTCGCCCAGCCCGACCCCACGACCTTCCAGATTCTTCCCTGGCGCGGCGAGATCGACCCGACCGCCCGCATGTTCTGCGACATCACCACCCCGGACGGCCAGCCGGCCGTCTCCGACCCCCGCCACGTGCTCAAGCGCACCCTCGCGAAGGCCGCGGATCGCGGATTCACGTTCTACACGCATCCGGAAATCGAGTTCTACCTCCTCAAGTCGTCGAAGCTCAAGGGCGGCAGGCCCGAGCCCGTCGACTCGGCCGGCTTCTTCGACAACGTTCCCGGCGGCACGGCGCACGACTTCCGCCGCCGCTCGGTGCGCATGCTCGAAGACCTCGGCATCTCGGTGGAGTTCAGCCACCACGAGGCCGGCCCAGGGCAGAACGAGATTGACCTGCGCTACGCGGACGCGCTCACCACGGCCGACAACATCATGACCTTCCGCACCGTGATCAAAGAGGTCGCGATCGAGCAGGGCGTGTATGCCACGTTTATGCCGAAGCCGATGAGCGACCAGCCCGGCAGCGGCATGCACACGCACCTCTCGCTGTTCGAGGGCGACAGCAACGCGTTCTACGATGCCAGCGGTCACTACCAGCTCTCGAAGATCGGCCGCCAGTTCGTCGCGGGCCTGCTCAAGCACGCGCCGGAGATCACCGCCGTCACCAACCAGTTCGTCAACTCGTACAAGCGCCTCTGGGGCGGCGACGAGGCCCCGAGCTTCGTGACCTGGGGCCACAACAACCGGTCGGCGCTCGTGCGCGTGCCGCTGTACAAGCCCAACAAGGGCCAGAGCGCCCGCGTCGAATACCGCGCGATCGACTCGGCCGCCAACCCCTACCTCGCCTACTCCCTGCTTCTCGCGGCGGGGCTCAAGGGCATCGAGGAGGGCTACGAGCTCCCGCCCGAGGCCGAGGACAACGTCTGGGAGCTGACCGACGCCGAACGCCGCGCGCTCGGCTACAGCCAGCTGCCGACCAGCCTCGACCATGCCGTCTCGCTCATGGAGGACTCGGAGCTCGTCGCCGAGACCCTCGGCGAGCAGGTCTTCAACTACGTACTGCTGAACAAGCGTCGCGAGTGGCAGGAATACCGCGCTCAGGTCACTCCGTACGAGTTGGAGAGCAATCTCGAAATCCTGTAGGCCGACCTGTTGTAAGTAGAGGCAAGCATGCGCCATCAGACGACGCTGACTGACCTGGCCCGGCTCGGATTCGCGGACCTCGAGACCTCGCGGCAGCGGCTGACCGAGTTCGACGGCCTGGCCGAGCCGGTCACGCCGCTGTTCGCGGCCGCCGCCGACCCCGACCAGGCGCTGCTCGCGCTCTGCCGCCTGCGCGAGAACGCTCCGGCGCAGGTGGAGAAGGTGCTTGCCGATCGCGCGGCCGCCTCCCGGCTCGTCCGGGTTCTCGGCGCCTCCGCCGGGCTCGGCGACTTCCTGTTGCGCCGCCCGGCCGAACTCGACGCGCTGCTGGATCCCGTCGCGCGGCCGCTGTCGGTCACCGAGTACAGCGCGGACATCCTCGGCGCGACCGAGGGACTCGACGTCGACGCGGCGGTCACCGCGCTGCGCGTGCGCTACCGCAGGCACCTGCTGCAGCTGACCGTCTGGGACCTGGAACAGAACGACCCGCTCGCGGCCGTCTCCGTGGTGGCCGCCGCCCTGGCCGATCTCGCCGCGGCCGCCCTCGACGCGTCCATCGCGATCGCCCGCGGCTCGGTGGGATTCCCCGCCGCCGACGTGGAGCGAACGCGGCTGGCCGTCATCGGCATGGGGAAGGCCGGCGCGCGCGAGCTCAACTACGTGAGCGACGTCGACGTGATCTTCGTCGCCGAGGCCGCGGACGGCCTCGCCAATGACCGCGCCGTCGAGATCGCCACGCGTCTGGCGATGGAGACCATGCGCGGCATCCATGAGACGGCGTTCGAACCGGAACTCTGGGAGGTCGACGCCAACCTGCGCCCCGAGGGCAAGGACGGCGCTCTCGTACGCACGCTCGAGTCGCACCTCGCCTACTACGACCGCTGGGCGAAGAGCTGGGAATTCCAGGCCCTGCTCAAGGCCCGCCCGCTCGCCGGCGACCCCGAGCTCGGCGCGCGATACGCCGAGGCCGTCGCGCCCCTCGTCTGGTCGAGCGCGAGCCGCGCGGGCTTCGTCGACTCGGTACAGCGCATGCGCGAGCGCGTCACCCACAACATCCCGCGCGACGAGCTCGATGTGCAGCTCAAACTCGGCCCGGGCGGCCTGCGCGACGTCGAATTCACGATCCAGCTGCTGCAGCTCGTGCACGGTCAGGCCGACCCCGCCGTGCGGCAGGGCGCGACGCTGCCGGCACTCACGGCACTCGCCGACCAGGGCTACATCGGCCGCGTCGAGGCCGCCGAGTTCTCGCGCGACTACCGCTTCCTGAGACTGCTTGAGCACCGGCTGCAGCTCACGAAGCTCAGCCGCACCCACATCATGCCCACCGACCCGGACGCGCTGCGCGTGCTCGCCCGCGCGAGCCGGGTGTCACCGAGCGGCACCGAGCTCTCCGAGCAGTGGAAGCGCACCAAGAACGCCGTGCGCCGCCTGCACGAACGACTGTTCTACCGCCCGCTGCTGTCGGCGGTCGCCGCCCTGCCCGAGGACGGACTCGCGCTCAGCAGCGAGCAGGCCACCGCCCGGCTAGCCGCCATCGGCTTCCGCGACCCGGCGGGCGCCCTGCGCCACATCGCCGCGCTCACCGGCGGGGTCTCGCGTCGCGCGACCATCCAACGCAACCTGCTGCCGGTCATGCTGCAGTGGTTCGCCGAGGGCGCCGACCCCGACCACGGGCTGCTGGCCTTCCGACGCCTCAGCGACGATCTGGGGGAGGCCTACTGGTTCCTGCGCATGCTGCGCGACTCGTCGGCGGCCGCACAGCGACTGACGCACGTGCTCTCCGGGTCGCGGTTCGTCGGCGACCTCTTCGAGCGCATCCCCGAGGCGGCGGCGTGGCTGGAGAACGACAGCGAGCTGCGCCCGCGCCCCCTGTCTGTGCTTCTCGACGAGGCGCGCGCGACGGTCTCCCGACACCCGGACAATGCGGATGACGCGGCTCTCGTTCTGCGCACCGCGCGGCGACGCGAAATCCTGCGGCTCGCCATGAGCGCCATCCTCGGCACCATCACCGTCGAGGAACTCGGCGCCGGCCTCTCCGACATCACCACCGCCATCCTCACGGGTGTCCTCGCGATCGCGCACCGCTACGGCGACGGCATCGAGTTCGCGATCATCGCCATGGGCCGATACGGGGGAGGGGAGCTGGGCTTCGGCTCCGATGCCGACGTGATGTACGTCTACCGCCCGGCGGGTGCCACCGATGCCGAGGCGCAGTCGCGCGCCGAGAACATCGTGCGCTCGCTCTCCCGGCTCACCGAAGACCTGCGCACGCCGCTCGACCTCGACGCAGGTCTGCGGCCGGAGGGCAAGAACGGCGCCATCGTGCGGTCGCTCGAGTCGTACCGCGCGTACTACGCCCGCTGGTCGCTCACCTGGGAGGCTCAGGCGCTCCTCCGCGCGCGCGGTGTGGTCGGCGACGGGCCTCTCATCGAGGCCTTCGAGTCGCTCGCCGACGAGGTTCGCTTCCCGTCGGCCCTCAGCGAGCAGGATGTGCGCGAGATCAAGCGCATCAAGGCGCGCATCGAGTCCGAGCGGCTTCCCCAGGCGGCCGACCCCGCCCGGCACCTCAAACTCGGCCGAGGGTCGTTGAGCGACGTCGAGTGGTTCGTCCAGCTCGTGCAGATCCAGCACGGTGCGGCGCACCCCGGGCTGCGCACGACCTCCACCCTCGCCGCCCTCGCGCACGCCGTGGAGGCCGGGCTGGTGGCCCAGCAGGACGCCGCCAAACTCCACGACGCGTGGGTGTTCGCATCGCGGGCGCGCAGCGCGATCACCCTCTGGAGCTCGAAGACGGCCGACGTGCTGCCCACCGACCGCCCGCAGCTCGAGGGGATCGCGCGACTGCTCGAGTATCCGCCCGGCGCGGCTTCGCAGCTCGAGGAAGACTATCTGCGCACGACCCGGCTGGCCCGGCACGTTTTCGAGCGTGAGTTTTACGGTTCACCGACGAAAACCGGCCCGTACTCCACCTGAGCCCGCCTCCGCGCTTCGCGCCGATCGGTCCCACACGGCGCGGATGAGAGCATTCTCACGCAATTTTCGTGCGCCTTCTCGACCGCCATCACAGGAATGATGCGTACGCATTCACTGAGGAAAATATTTTTTGGCCGATTTTTCGACCGTTCCTGACCCTGAAAATAGCCTGAGAGGCTTGTACCCCGTTTCGTGATTTCGCCCCCCAAAAGGGTCCAGGCGAACGCGCGAGCGTGGGCCTCCCGCGATGGTCCGTCGCGCCGGTCCGGCGAGGTGGCGCCCGCGGAAACGCGGGTCTGACGTCGTTCACCGGGTGCCCGGCCGGCCGCGGAGAACGCTGGTTTCCGTGTCATCCGTCGGGCACGAATCGTGAGTCCCCCAAAGCGAGGACAGCGCTCAACTGAGGCTTTCGCAGCTGTCGGCGTTCACCGTTTCGCGCCGCTACGCACGCCGCCGAAATCGCCTTGCGGCCCCCGTTCACGGCACACATACTTGCCATACCCGAAGCGCGACATTCCAATTCCCCAATGCTGTGGAAGTTCATAAAAGCCACAGCACACTGGGGGACCTTTGTTCATTTTCATTCTTCAGATCCGCCACCTCATCGAGGGTCACCCGGAGCTCTACCTGTTCACGGTGTACTCCGCCTGCATCTGGATCCTGTGGATCATCAAGGTGCTCGTCTCACGCCAGTACCGCCCGTTCACCGGCACCTACACCGGCACCACCAGCGTCGTCGTACCGGTGGTCGACGAGCCCCTCGACCTGTTCCGCGACGTCATCGAGCGCATGGTCGAGCAGAAGCCGGGCGAGATCATCGTCGTCATCAACGGCGCCGAGAACCCGGCGCTGCAGGCCGTGTGCGACGAGTACGCGCCGCTCGTCCGCTGGGTGCACACCCCAATCCCCGGCAAGCGCAACGCCGTGATGATCGGCACCAACCTGTCGAAGGGCGACATCACGGTGCTCGTCGACTCCGACACCGTGTGGATGCCCAACGCGCTCGACGAACTCGTCAAGCCGTTCGCCGACGCCCGCGTCGGCGGTGTCACCACCCGCCAGCGCATCCTCGAGCCGGAGCGCTCCTGGATCACCCGCTGGGCCGACTGGCTCGAGAACTCGCGGTCGCTGTACTCCATGCCCGCGCAGAGCGTCATGGGCCAGGTCGGCTGCCTCCCCGGCCGCACGATCGCCTTCCGCCGTTCGATCCTGATGACGGTCATGGACAAGTTCATGACCGAGCGCTTTATGGGCGTCTTCCTCGAGGTCTCCGACGACCGCACGCTGACCAACCTCACGCTGAAAGAGGGCTACCGCACGGTCTACCAGCACACGAGCCTCGTCTACACCGACGCTCCGCTGCAGATCAAGAAGCTCTTCAAGCAGCAGCTGCGCTGGGCCCGCGGCAGTCAGTACAACACGCTGCGCATGCTGCCGTGGATGCTCGGTCACGCTCCGCTGCTCGCCCTGTTCTTCGTGATGGACATCATCCTTCCCTTCCTGCTCGCCGGCGTCATCGGCGGCTGGGCCTACCGCGCCGTCACCGGCCAGGGCTACAACTTCTACGAGGGACTGCTGAGCGAGTACGGCGTGCAGTCGGGACTGCTCTGGATCGTGGGGCTCATGGTCGTGTCCTCCGTTCTCAGCATGGGAATCCGGCAGATGCGCCACCTCGGCGAGAAGCCCTCCGACTTCTTCCGCCTGCCGATCTTCATCCTCGCCTCCACCTTCTTCCTTATGCCCGTGCGTCTCATCGGCTTCTTCCGCATGGGCCACGCGAGCGGCTGGGGAACGCGAGCCGGCGCCTACGCCGGTGGAGGACAGGATGACGCGACGGATGCGTCGCGCGAACAGGCCGTCGACAACCCCGGCCACCTCGCTCCGACGAGCCAGGTCGACCTCGGCGATATCGATTCGTCGTGGGCAACATCCGCCCCCGCGCATTCCGCGGGCGAGGCGACCGGGTACGACGCCCAACCGGGCAGCGTACTGGTCGCGGAGCGTCGCGCGGAGGCCATCCGACCCAATGTTCAGAAGCCTGTCATGCGACAGACAACTCCCCGGCGTCGTCTCAACCCCAAGGCGGCGTTCCCTTATCTCATCGGCTTCACCATTTTCTTCGTAGAGGCGGTACTTCTTGTCCAGGTCTAATTCCTCGTGGTGGGCGTCGAGCACGTCCAGCGCACGACGCACGACGCTCGGCGCGAGCGCCATCGCACTCGCCCTCATCGCGGTCTGCTACTTCGTCTGGATGTCGCCCGCCAACCCGATCGCCGAAGTGCGTGACTCGGTGACCGCCGCGGTCGTCGACCCGGCCACCGTCGCCGACATGAAGCAGGAGCGCAACCGGCTGCTCAGCCGCACGGTCGAGCTCGAGTCGAAGATGGACGAAAAGAACGGCCAGCTGGCCCGCCTCTCCACCCAGCTCGAGTCGACCCAGCGCAAGCTCGCAGAGGTCACCGTCGAGACCGCCCCCGTGGTCAAAGACAACAACCCGCCCGTGTCGAAGACTCCGGCCAAGATGCCGGCCAAGACTCCGGCCAAGACACCGACCCCGGTCAAGGCGCCGGTGAAGACCCCGGCCCCCGTCGTCGCGGCACCGGTCGAAGAGCCCGTCGTCATCCCGACCAAGGCGCAGATCGTCAACCCCACCTCGCGCTACCTCGGTCTCTACACGACGCAGGCACCCTTCAACTGGGCCACCTACGACGAGGTCGCGACGAAGCTCGGCAACGAGCCGAGCATGGTCGGCTACTTCAGCGGCTGGGACGAGACGTTCCGCGCGAACGCCGTCACGCGGGCTTGGGACCGGAACCAACTCCCGATGCTCACCTGGGAGTCGCGTCCCATCGGTTCGCCGAACAGCCAGGTGGACGAACCCGACTACCAGCTCCCCGCCATCATCGGCGACCCGGCAACCGGAACCCCCGGGAAATACGACGAGTACATCCGCCAGTACGCGAAGGACATCGTCGCCACGGGACTTCCTCTCGCCATCCGTTTCGACCACGAAATGAACGGCGTCTGGTACCCCTGGTCGGAGACGACCGGCAAGGGCGAGCCGATCAACGGCAACCGTGTCGGCGACTACGTCAAGACCTGGCAGCACGTGCACGACATCTTCGAACAGGAGGGTGCGAACAACCTCGTCATCTGGACCTGGGCGCCGAACATCGTGAACAACCTGCCCGCCGCGAACAAGAGCGTCGAGTTCCTCACCTCGCTCTACCCGGGTGACGAGTACGTCGACTGGGTCGGAGTCTCCGGCTACCTGCGTCCCGCGTACAAGGCCGACAACAACTTCACCTTCGACTACACGTTCGGCTCCACGCTCGACCAGCTGCGCAAGATCAGCGACAAGCCGATCGTGTTGGCGGAGATCGGCGCGTCCGAGGTCGGCGGCAAAAAGGCCAAGTGGATCACCTCGGTCTTCGACGCCCTCGCCGATCCGAAGAATGCCGACATCGTCGGTCTCGGCTGGTTCAACCTCGCGGTCACCAGCTACACCGAGGGCGAACTGGCAACCAACGACTGGCGCATCGACTCGCGGCCAGAGAGTCTCGAAGCGTTCAAGGCGGGGATCCTCAGACCGGAGGACAACTTCAACCTGACTCCGATTCCCACACCATGACCGACTCATCCACAAACCACCGTTCACATCACGCAGAGAAATCAGGGAGGTTCACCATGAATGCCAAGACAGAATCCACCAAGAACACGCCCCAGGACCGCAAGGCAACACCACCCCGTATCAGCGTGATCGGCACCGGCTACCTGGGGGCGACCCACGCCGCCGCCATGGCCGAGATGGGCTTCGAGGTCGTTGGCGTCGACGTCGACCCGAAGAAGGTCGAAGCGCTCAGCGCCGGCAAGGTCCCGTTCTTCGAGCCCGGGCTCCCCGAGCTGATCGTCAAGCACGTGCAGAGCGGCCGACTGCGCTTCACGACCGACATCGCCGAAGCCACCGCAATGTCCGACGTGCACTTCATCTGCGTCGGCACGCCCCAGCAGCGCGGCAGCAACGCCGCCAACCTGAAGTTCGTCGAGGACGCCACCTCGGCGGTCGCGTCGAGCATGACCCACGACGGCCTGATCGTCGGCAAGTCGACCGTGCCCGTGGGCACCGGAATGCGCCTGCGCGAGATCGTCGCCGGCGCGCTGCCGGACGGCGTCAGCGCCGAGCTGATCTGGAACCCCGAGTTCCTGCGCGAGGGCAAGGCGGTCATGGACACGCTGGCCCCCGACCGCATCGTGTTCGGCGGTGCCTCCGAGCAGGCCGAGGCGCTCATGCGCGTCGTCTACGCCATGCCGATCGCCACCGGCACCCCGGTGATCGCCTGCGACCTGCCGACGGCCGAGCTCGTGAAGGTGAGCGCCAACGCGTTCCTCGCCACGAAGATCTCGTTCATCAACGCCATCGCCGAGGTCTGTGAAGCCGCCGGGGCGGACGTGTCGGTGCTCGCCGACGCGCTCGGCCACGACGTGCGCATCGGACGCCAGTTCCTCAACGCCGGCCTCGGCTTCGGCGGCGGCTGCCTGCCGAAGGACATCCGCGCGCTGATGTACCGTTCGAGCGAACTCGGCGCCTACTCGGCCGCCTCGCTCATGCAGCAGGTCGACGAGATCAACATGGGCCAGCGCCAGCGTGTGATCGACCTGGCCCTCTCGGCGCTCGGCGGATCCGTGCTGAACCGCCGCATCGGCGTTCTCGGCGCGGCCTTCAAGCCGCACACCGACGACGTGCGCGACTCGCCGGCCCTCAACGTGGCCGCCGCGCTGCACCTGCGCGGCGCGCAGGTCGTGGTCTTCGACCCGGAGGCCGGCGCCACCGCCAAGGCCATGTTCCCCACGCTCACCTACGTGGACAACATGGAAGACGCGGTCGCCGACGCCGACGCCCTGCTCGTGCTCACCGAGTGGGCCGAGTTCGTCGACGCCGACCCGGTCAAGATGCACGAGCTCGTCAACACCCCCGTGGTGATCGACGCCCGCAACTGCCTCGACGCCGACGCCTGGCGCGGAGCCGGCTGGGACTTCCGTGCCCTCGGCCGCCCCGCCCCCGTCGCGGCCCCGTCGGTGCCCGTCACGACCGGCCCGCTGCGCACTCTGGTCGCGGCGCGCTAGTCACCCCGCTCGGAAGGCCGCATCCTCGTTCGCGAGGATGCGGCCTTCCGCCGTTCCCGGGCGGTAGTGTCGGGAGAAAAGGCGAGAGGAGAGCCCATGCCGCTCGAAGGAGACTATGCGCCCGGAACATCCCGAGCGTCACGCCGCCAGGCCGAGGACTTCGAGGCCAGCGGGGGACAGCGTTCGGCGACCCTGCGGGGGATGCCGATCGTGCTGCTCACCACTGTCGGCGCGAAGACGGGGCTGCTGCGCAAGAGCCCGCTGATGCGCGTCGAACACGAGGGCCGCTACGCGGTCGTCGCATCGCTCGGCGGTGCACCGGAACATCCGGTCTGGTACTACAACGTCGTCGCCCACCCGCACGTAGAACTGCAAGACGGTGCGCACAAGCGCGACTACCTCGCCCACGAGGCGCAGGGGGAGGAACGCGACCTCTGGTGGCAGCGCGCCGTTGCCGCATATCCCGACTACGCCGCCTACGCACGCAAGACCGAGCGGCTCATCCCGGTCTTCGTACTGGAGCCGTTCGACCCCGCCGCCTGAGCGTCGAGACCGGCGGCGTCCGTGATTCCGGATGAACCGGGGCGCGGGCACCTCCCACGCGCGGTAACCCGCGGCGGGGGCGGCGTTGCGGCGCATCCGTCCTGAACGACGAACCGGCACAACGCAAAAGGCCGCACCCCCGACGGGGATGCGGCCTTTCGTGTCAGCGGGGTTTAGACGCTGTAGTAGAGCTCGTACTCGAACGGCGTCGGACGCTGTGCGGCCGGGATGATCTCCTTCTCACGCTTGTACGTGATCCAGGTCTCGATCAGGTCGTTCGTGAACACGCCACCCGCGGTGAGGAACTCGTGGTCTGCTTCGAGGGCCTTGAGGGCGTCCTCGAGCGACGCGGGAACCTGCGGGATGTTCTTTGCTTCCTCGGGGGGAAGCTCGTAGAGGTCCTTGTCGACGGGCTCGTGCGGCTCGATCTTGTTCTTGATTCCGTCGAGGCCGGCCATGAGCTGGGCGGCGAAGGCGAGGTACGGGTTGCCGGAGGCGTCGGGCGCGCGGAACTCGATGCGCTTGGCCTTCGGGTTCGTGCCCGTGATCGGGATGCGGATCGATGCCGAACGGTTGCCGGCCGAGTAGACCAGGTTCACGGGGGCTTCGAATCCGGGGATGAGACGACGGTACGAGTTCAGCGTCGGGTTCGTGAACGCGAGAACCGCGGGGGCGTGCTTGAGCAGTCCACCGATGTACCAGCGCGCGATGTCGCTGAGTCCGCCGTAGCCGGCCTCGTCGTAGAAGAGCGGCGTCGAGCCGTTCCACAGCGACTGGTGGGTGTGCATGCCCGAGCCGTTGTCGCCGAAGAGCGGCTTCGGCATAAACGTCGCCGTCTTGCCCCACTGCTCGGCGGTGTTCTTGACGATGTACTTGAACTTCAGGATGTCGTCGGCCGCGTGCACCATGGTGTCGAAGCGGTAGTTGATCTCGGCCTGGCCGCCGGTTCCCACCTCGTGGTGAGCGCGCTCGAGGATGAGGCCGGCGTCGATCAGCTTGAGGCTGATGTCGTCGCGCAGGTCGGCCTGCTTGTCGACGGGGCTGACGGGGAAGTAGCCGCCCTTGAAGGGGGTCTTGTTGGCGAGGTTTCCGCCTTCTTCGACGCGGCCCGAGTTCCAGGCGCCCTCTTCGGAGTCGACCGAGTAGAAGCTCGTGTTCTGCTTCACTTCGTAACGCACGTCGTCGAAGATGTAGAACTCGGCCTCGGGGGCGAAGAACGCGGTGTCGGCGATGCCGGTGGAGACGAGGTACTTCTCGGCCTTCTTGGCAACCTGGCGCGGGTCGCGGGCGTAGATCTCGCCGCTGCGGGGGTTGTAGATGTCGAAGATCATGATGAGCGTGCGCTCGACGCGGAAGGGGTCGAGGTAGGCCGTCGTCACGTCGGGGATGAGCTGCATGTCGGATTCGTGGATCGACGCGAAACCGCGGATCGACGAGCCATCGAAGAGCTGGCCGACGGAGAAGAACTCCTCATCGACGGTAGACGCGGGGATGTTGAAATGCTGCTGCACGCCGGGAAGGTCGGTGAAGCGAATATCAAGGAACTTGACGTCAGTGTCCTTGATGAACTTGAGCACTTCGGAAGAATCACTGAACATGTGAGGTACTCCAATGAGCTTGGTGCGGGGTGGACTGCGTTCGCAGCCACTGTCGAGGGTAGAGGTAAGGCATTTCGCCGGGGTGACACAATTGTTTCCGGCGTGTTACGAGCGTATTCCAGTTTAGGATTATCGGATGCCGACTCAGTCAAGCCCCGCCACAGATTGGCCGGGAAAGCGACTCGGTCTTCCACAACAGGGCCCCCGATCCATCGCCCGGGCCCCGCGACGACTCATCGCGGTCGCCCTCGACTGGGCCATCGCCACCACGATCTCGGTGGTCTTCTTCACGTCGGGCGAGACCGTGCTCGAGCGTCTCGGAGCGTCGAACCCGACGGCGACGCTCATCGCCTTCGCGCTCCTGCAGGTGCTGTTCATCCCGACCCTGGGCGGCAGCCTGGGCCACCTCGCCCTCGGCATGCGCGTCGTGCCGCTCAACTCGGGCTGGATCGGCGTTCTCAAGCCGGTCATCCGCACCGCCCTGCTCTGCCTCTTCATCCCCGCCGTCATCTGGGACCGCGACCAGCGCGGCATGCACGACCGCCTCGCCGGCACGGTCCTCGTGCGCCGCTAGCACCCACCCCCGCACGCCCCGCGCCATTTCGGAAATTCAGGCGTCGCCGTCGGTGGCGCTTCGTGGCTCCGCGTATTCCCGCGGGCGCTTCGCCGGTCGGCGACGCCGTTCCCTGAGCTTCCGAAAGGGACGGGGTGACGGCGACGGCGACGGTTCGGGATTCAGGGCGGATGCGCCGACGGCCCGCGCGAACCCCGGTATACCGCGCGTCGCCCGAGGTCCGCCCCGGTTCATCCTGAATCATGAACGGCGACGACCAGAAAGGGCCCCGTTCCAGTCGGAACGGGGCCCTTCTCGGCGGCGACTAGCGCGGTCGGCTCGAGCGCACCTTGAACGGGTCGATTCCCTTGGGGATCGGCAGCTGGTTCTTGCCGAGCGAGTTCAGCCGGTTGCTCACCGCGAGGATCTCGGGCTTGCGCAGGGCCGTCTTGAACTTGTTGAGCCTGCCGGCGAGCTTGTGCAGTGGCACCGACTCGGGGTCGGGGCCGACGTAGACGAAGTTGACGGGCACGTTCGGCAGCATGCGCACCACTGAGCGGCGCTCGTCGTCGAGCATGCGCTGGGTGCGGCTGCGGGGTCCCTCGCCGATGAGCACGATGCCGCCCCTGCCCACGGCGCGGTAGACGGCGTCCTGTGTCTTCGGACTGACCGCGACGGGCATCTCGCTCGCGGCCCAACCGCGGCGCAGCGAGCTCTTCAGCACGGCCCCGACGGCGCCGGGCTGGCCGGCGATCTGCGAGTACGCGGCCTTCTCGGCGCGGCGGCCGAGAACGATGAGGAAGGCGAGCAGTCCACCGAGCAGGCCCGCGATGATGAACAGCACGAAGCCGATGATCTGGTCGGTGGGGTTCGAGAACAGGAACGCCAGGGCGACACCGAGCAGTACGGGGAGCAGGAAAGCGAGAGCGAGGTACCAGACGGCGAGCGAGTCGTATCGCCGGGTCATCTGCAGAACCTGCCACATCTGCTTGATGCGGCCTGGTTCCTTGTTCGGGTCTTTTTTGGTGCGTGCCATGGGTATAAGGATACGGGCAGATCAGCACGGCAAAACGTCACCCTGTCCTCCACCTTTCCGCTGCCAGCGATAAGCCCCCGATTCGGATGCCGCGCCGCCGTCGCGCAGGATGGCGCGACAGGATTTACGGGTGCGCAGACACCCTCGACCCAACGATCTGGTACGCCCGGCCGACGAGCGTCCGGCGCGGTCGGCTGCGGAGCGACCGTGGGGCACACGCCACGACGGGCAGCAGCGGGTCGGCGGCTACCGCCTGGTGCGCGTGCTCGGCGAGGGACGGTCGGCGGTCGTGCACCTCGGGCACGCCGACACCGCGGCAGACGACGAACCGCGCCGCGCGGCCGCGGTGAAGGTGTACCGGCCCGGCATCCCGGCCGAGCGCATCGACGTCGAGGTAGCCGCACTCGCCGCCGTCTCCCACCCGCACGTGCTGCGGCTCATCGACATCGCCACCGCGCCCGACGGCCGCCCCTGCCTCGTGGTCGAGCGCTGCGCCGCCGGAACGCTCGCCGGGCTGGTGGCGAACCGCTCGAGCCTGGCGGCGGGGGAGGCGGTCACGATCCTCGCACCCCTCGTGGCGGCGGTCGAGGCGTTGCACGCCGCCGGGTTCGTGCACCGCGACATCCGTCTCCCGCGGGTGCTGTTCCGGCAGTCGGGCGCCCCGGTGCTCGCCGGCCTCGGACACGCGACCCGTATCGAGGCCGCGCTTCCGCCCGCCGCTCTCGCCGCGCACCCGGAGGTGCTCGATGACCGGGTGCAGCTGGCGCGCCTCGTCGGCGCCGTGCTCGAACGGGTGGAGCACCCGGGCGCCCGCGGCATCGAGTCGTGGCTCGAGCGGGCCCCGCAGTCCGCCGACGACTTCACCGCGAGGCTGAGCGACGCGCTGTTCGACCTCGCCGAGGCGCAGCCGGTGCGGATGCGCGACGACGGCTCCCCGCCCGTGACGGCAGCCCAGCCGCGTCGCCCCGCCGCGGCCGTCGACGCGCCGGGCGGAGTCACCGTCACGACCCGCCTTGTCGCGGCGGCCCGCGCTCTCGCCGTCCGTACGCGCGGCGTGCGACGAGGGGTCTGGGTCGCGGCCGCCGGGATGGCGGTCAGCCTGCTGGTGGCCGCACTCGCCATTCCGACCGGCGACACCCGGGCGGAGCCGGGCGGGCAGCAGTCCGAACGGGTCGAGTCGGCGGACACGGGCGCTTCGGCGGCGCCACCCGACGGCGCCGTTCCGGGCGATGACGCGCGGGGAAGCGATGACGCGCGGGGGAACGACGAAGCGCGGGGCGATGACGCGCGGGGCGACGACGGCGTAGCGCCGGTCGGCGAGGTCGTGCTCGGCGACGACCCGGTCGCCGCGATCGTCGTCCTGTTGGACGAACGCGACCGTTGCCTGCGGGAGATCTCGGTGCTGTGCCTCGACGGCGTCGCCCAGGCAGGATCCGCAGCGATGGAGCGCGACGCGGCGGTCGTCCGTGCGCTGCAGGCGGGTGGTGAACAGACCTCGGATGCCGCGATCAGCGCCGAGGGCCCCGTGCTGGTCGAACGGCTGGGCGACTCGGCGCTGCTCGACCTCGGCGACGTGCCGGAAACGCAACCGGCCTCGGCCCTCGTGATGAGGGGCGAGGCCGGTTGGCGGATCAGGGACTACTTCGACGAGTGACGCCGCAGTGACCTTTCAGGTTCCGATTGTCGGGGCTCAGACGCCGAGTACTCCGGCGAAGTCGCCGCCCTCGAGACGGTTCTTCACCGCGACGAGGAAGCGGGCCGCGTCTGCTCCGTCGACGATGCGGTGATCGTACGACAGCGCGAGGTAGACCATGGAGCGGATGGCGATCGAGTCTACGCCGTCGTGGGAGACGACCACGGGCTTCTTCGCGACGATTCCGGTTCCGAGGATGGCGCTCTGCGGGAGGAACACGATCGGGGTGTCGAACAGCGCGCCGCGCGAACCGGTGTTGGTCAGCGTGAACGTGCCGCCGGCGAGCTCGTCGGGCTTGAGCTTGTTGTCGCGGGTGCGGGCGGCGAGGTCGGCGATCTGGTTGGCGATGCCGGCCAGGTCGAGCGACGCCGCGTCCTTGATGACCGGGGTCAACAGGCCGCGCTCGGTGTCGACGGCGATGGAGATGTTCTCGTGCGCCGGGTACACGATGGTGTCGCCGTCGATCGTCGCGTTGACGATCGGGTACGCCTTGAGCGCCTCAGCGGCGGCGAGGGCGAAGAACGGCAGGAAGGAGAGCTTGACGCCCGCCTTCTCCTGGAAGTTCGCTTTCACCTGGTCGCGGAAGGCCGCCACCTTCGTGACATCCACCTCGACAACGCTGGTCAGCTGGGCCGAAGCCTGCATCGAGATGACGGCGCGCTCGGCGATGACCTTGCGCAGTCGTGACATCGGGACCGTCGTGCCGCGCAGCGGCGAGGTCTCGAGCGCCGGAGCCGATGCCGCGGCGGGAGCCTCGGTCGGAGCGGCGACGGCCGCGAGAACGTCCTGCTTGCGGATGCGTCCGCCGACGCCCGTGCCGCTCAGCGTCGACAGGTCGATGCCACGGTCGTTGGCGAGCTTGCGCACGATCGGGGTGACGTAGCCGGCGTTGGCGGTGAGGGCCGGGGCGGGCTCTGCTGACGGGGCCGGTGCTGCTGCCGGGGCCGGTGCTGCTGCCGGAGCTGCTGCGGGTGCCGGGGCTGCTGCGGGAGCCGGGGTGGCTGCCGGAGCGGGCTCGGGCGTCGAAGCCGGCTCTGGAGCGGCCTCGGTCGGTGCCGGCTCTGCCTCTGCGGCGGGAGCGGGGTCAACCGGCTCGGGCTCGGGAGCCTCGGCGGCCTCATCAGTCTGGCCGGGCGCGGGCGCCTCGGTCGACGGAACCTCTTCTGCGGGTGCGGCCGATTCGGCCGGGGCGGCGTCTTCTGGCTGCGGTGCCTCGACCTGGGTCTCGGCGGGAGCTGCTGGCTCGGCGGGGGCCGCGGGGGCCTCGGCCTCTGCGGGTGCGGCGGGCGCCTCGGGCTCGGCGGGTGCCTCGCCCGATCCGATGGTCACCAGGGCGGTTCCGACCTCGACGGTCTCGTCCTCCTGAACCAGGATGGCCTCGATCACGCCGGCGACGGGCGATGGGATCTCGGTGTCGACCTTGTCGGTCGAAACCTCGAGCAGAGGCTCGTCGACCTCGACCCGGTCGCCCACTTTCTTCAACCAGCGGGTGACCGTGCCCTCGGTAACACTCTCGCCGAGTGCCGGGAGGTTGACGGATTCGCTCATCAGTGATGCTCCTTAGTAACCAAAAACTTGTTCTAGCCAGCTTAGTTCTGAGTCACGCCGGATTGGCGTGGCCCGATTTTTTCTTAGAGTGCGTGCAGCGGCTTTCCGGCCAGTGCGAGGAAGGCTTCGCCGAGTGCCTCGTTCTGGGTCGGGTGCGCGTGGATGAGCGGGGCGATGTCTTCGGGGTAGGCCTCCCAGTTCACTGCGAGCTGGGCCTCTCCGATCAGTTCGCCGACGCGGGCGCCGATCATGTGGACACCGACGATGGGGCCGTCGTTGACTCGCACGACCTTGACCGACCCGGCGGTGCCGATGATGTGGCTCTTGCCGTTTCCCGCGAGGTTGTAGTCGTAGGACGTGATCTTGTCCGCACCGAACTTGTCGGCGGCCTTGGCCTCCGAGTAGCCGATGGATGCGACCTCCGGGTCACTGTAGGTGACCTTCGGGATGTTGAGGTCGTCGATCACGATGGGCGACAGGCCGGCGATTTCTTCGGCGACGAAGATTCCCTGCTGGAATCCGCGGTGCGCGAGCTGGAGGCCGGGAACGATGTCGCCGACGGCGTACACGCCGGGCACGCTCGTCTCAAGGCGTTCGTTGGTGATGACGAAGCCACGGTCGACGGTGACGCCGGCCTCTTCGTAGCCGAGGTTCGCGGTGACGGGTCCGCGACCGACGGCGACGAGCAGCAGCTCGGCTTCGAAGGTCTGTCCGTCTTCGAGGGTCACGACAACGCCCTGGTCGTTCTGGGTCACGCTCTGGAAGCGCACACCCAGGCTGAAGTTGATGCCGCGCTTACGGAAGGCGCGCTCGAACTGCTTGCTGATCGCCTCGTCCTCGTTCGGCACGAGATGGGGGAGGGCTTCGACGATCTGCACGTCGACGCCCCAGCTCTTCCACACGCTGGAGAACTCGACACCGATGACGCCGCCGCCGAGGACGATGACCTTCTTCGGCACGAAGTCGAGCTCGAGTGCCTGCTCGGAGGTGATGACGCGGCCGCCGATCTCGAGACCGGGGAGCGAGCGGGAGTACGAGCCGGTGGCGAGGATGACGTTCTTGCCGGTGATCACGTCGTCGCCGACCTGCACGCTGTGCGGGGAGACGAGACGGCCGGAACCCTCGATGACCGTGATGCCGCGTGCCTTGATCAGTCCCTGGAGTCCCTTGTACTTGCTGGCGACGATGCCCTGGCGGTACGCGGTGACTGCGGAGATGTCGATGCCGCCGAATTCGGCGGTGACGCCGTACTTGGCCGCCTCGCGGGTGACGTCGGCGACCTCCGCCGAGTGCAACAGCGCCTTCGTGGGGATGCAGCCCACGTGCAGGCACGTTCCGCCGAGCTTGTTCTTCTCGATGAGGCCTACGGACAGTCCGAGCTGACTCGCGCGAAGCGCGGCTGCATAGCCACCGCTTCCGCCGCCCAGGATCACAAGGTCAAAATTCTGTTCCGACACTCGGCAACTCCCTTGGTGTTTCAGGATGTGGGACGGCTCGCGCGCTGGTGTGCACTCGACCGCCGGGGGCGGAAATACCCGCCCTTATGACTGTACTACGCGCGTGAAAAGTCCTCTGCCACGGCGATCAGGGTTCGTACAGTTACACCCGTCGCGCCTTTGCCGGTGAAGCCGTAGCCGCCCGCCGAGTTGTACGAGGGACCGGCGATGTCGAGGTGCGCCCACGGGATCTGGCGCTTGTCGTCGCCCTCGCCGGTCGTGCCGACGAAGTCGCGCAGGAACGAGGCCGCCACGAGCATTCCGCCCGCAGTGTTGCCCGGCTTGACATTCGCGATGTCGGCGATGTCGGAGTTGAGCAGTGCGCGCATCTCGCCGGGGATGGGCATCGGCCAGAACGGCTCGCCCACGGTCTTCGCGGTCGCGACCACGCGCTCGACGAGCTGCTCGTCGCCCATCACGCCGGTGGTGCGGTTTCCGAGGGCCACCACCTGGGCGCCGGTGAGCGTCGCCACGTCGATGATCGCGTCGGGGTTCTCCTCGCTCGCCGCCACGAGTCCGTCGGCGAGCACGATGCGGCCCTCGGCGTCGGTGTTCAGGTTCTCGACGGTTTTTCCGCCGTAGATGCGCACGACGTCATCGGGGCGGGTGGCGGTGCCCGAGGGTAGGTTCTCGGCGATGCACATCCAGGCCGTGATCCTGACCGGCAGCGCGAGGTCGGCGGCCGCGACGGCGACGGCCATCACCGTGGCGGCGCCCGTCATGTCGGTCTTCATGGTGAGCATGGACGCGGCGGGCTTGAGCGAGAGTCCGCCGGAGTCGAACGTGATGCCCTTGCCGACGAGGGCGAGGTGCTTGCGGGCCCCGGCGGGGTTGTAGGAGACCTTGACCAGACGCGGTGCGCGGGACGAACCCTGCCCCACGCTCAGGATGCCGCCGAAGCCGCCGTCGACGAGGGCCGCTTCGTCGTAGACGGTGACGTCGATTGCGGCGTGTGCCGCGTGGGCCACCGTCGCGTCGGCGAGGGTCTCCGGGTACAGGTCGCGCGGCGGCGCGTTCACGAGGTCGCGCACGGTGTGCACGGCGGTCGCGACGATCGTCGCCCGCGCGACCAGGTCGGCGTCGGACCGGTGCGCGCTCGCGACGATGATCGCCGCGGCCGGCAGCTTGGTCGACTCGAGGGTCGACGACCGGTACTGGGTGTAGGCGTAGGACCCGAGGGCGGCGCCCTCGAGCACGGCGAGCAGCTCGTCGTCGCTCGCGACGGGCAATGCGATCAGGAGCGAGTCGATGCCCCGGAGCTGGCGTGCGGCAGTGCCGCTCGCGGCGCGCAGCGCATCGACCGGGAGGGTGGCGCTTCCCACGCCGACGAGCGCGATGCTCGTCGTCCCTCCGGCCGCGAAGGGCAGGCGGGTGATCTCGTCGACGGCCCCGGTCACGCCGATGGCGGCGAGCGAGCCCTGCAGCTCGAGCACCTCGGGCAGGTCGGACAGCAGTGTCGGCCCGGCCTCGGAGGACGCGACCGCGACGACCAGAACGTCGGCGGCGATGGAAAGAACGGGTTCGGGGGAGACGCTCAGCGCCGCAACAGTCATTGTCTAATCGTAACCATGCGGTGCGACGGCCCTGTTCGCTGTGAGCATCACCCGGCGCACGCACGACACCCGGCGGGGTGTGAACACCGCGATTAGAGTGGACGCATGCGCGATCCGGCTGGCCTCTTCGACCTCTCCATCGACGTCTCCGACGTGCCGACGGGCTTGCCCCTCGTCGCCGCCCTCACCGGATTCGCCGACGCGGGAGCCGCCGTCACCCAGTTGAGCGACTACCTGCTCGACACGCTCGACACCCAGACGGTGGCGACGTTCGACAACGACGCGCTGCTCGACTATCGCGCCCGCCGCCCGCTGGTGTACTTCGACCACGACCACCTGAGCGACTACACGCCGGCGACGCTGGCCGTCTACCTCGCGACAGACGAGGTGGGCCAGCCCTTCCTGCTCCTCACCGGTTACGAGCCCGACTTCCAGTGGGAACGGTTCACCGCCGCGGTGCTGCAGCTGGTCGACCTGTTCCAGGTCAAGACCACGACGTGGGTGCACGCCATCCCGATGCCGGTACCCCACACGCGGTCGATCGGCGTGACAGTGAGTGGCAACCGCGCCGAACTCATCGAGTCGATGTCCGTGTGGAAGCCCCAGACCCAGGTGCCCGCCAACGCGCTGCACCTCATCGAGTACCGGCTGCAGGAGCTGGCCCATCCGGTCGCCGGGTTCGTGCTCCTCATCCCGCACTACCTCGCCGACACCGAGTACCCCGTCGCCGCAGTCACGGCCCTCGAAAGCGTCAGCGCGGCGACCGGGCTGATCTTCCCCACCGAACGGCTGCGCGAAGACGGCCGTGAGTTCATCGCGAAGATCGACGGACAGGTCGAGACCAACCAGGAACTCGGCAAGCTCGTCGGAACGCTCGAGGAACGTCACGACAGCTACATGCTTGACAACCCGCTGCGGTCGCCCCTCACCGATATCGACGGCGAGTTGCCGAGCGCCGACGATATCGCCGCCGAACTCGAGAACTTCCTGGCGCTGCGTCGTTCCGGAGACGAAGACCCGCTGCGTCCGTAGCCCCGCATGACCGCCCCGCACGGCGGGCGGTACTCTGAACCAATGAATTCCCGCAGATCCTGGCTCGTCTTCGGGGTCTCCGTCTTCGCCTATCTCATCGCGGTGATGCAGCGCAGTTCGCTCGGAATCGCGGGCGTCGACGCCACGGAGCGGTTCGATGTGCAGGCCGCCGCACTGTCGAGCCTCGCCGTCGTGCAGCTCATCGTCTACGCGGGGCTGCAGATACCGGTAGGCGTGGTGCTCGACCGGCACGGACCGCGCGTGCTGATCGCGACCGGAGCCGTGCTCATGGTCGCCGGCCAGGTCACCCTCGCCCTCGCGCCCTCGATCGGCGTGGCCATCATCGGGCGCATCCTCGTCGGGGCCGGCGACGCGATGACTTTCATCTCGGTCTCCCGGCTCATCGCATCGTGGTTCAGCGGCCGCGCACTACCGCTGCTGTCGCAGGCGATGGGAACGACCGGCGCTCTCGGGCAGGTGCTCAGTGCCATACCTCTTTCTATAGTGCTGCACCAGTTCGGCTGGGAACCCGCCTACCTCAGCGCGGCCGCGCTCTCGGTTCTCGCCTTCGTGCTCGTCATACTGTTCGTGCGCAACGCCCCAGCGGGCACGGTGCCCGTCGAGCGGCCCGGCGGGTGGCCGGCCGCCCTGCACCAGCTGAGGGAGAGCCTCGGCCGACCGGGCACGCAGCTGGGTTTCTGGTCGCACTTCGTCACCCAGTCGCCCGGTGCGGTGCTGACACTGCTCTGGGGATTCCCGTTCATCTCCGTCGGCCTCGGCTACGGCGCGACCACCGCGTCCCTCTTCCTCACGCTCATCGTGGCCGTCGGTGTCGTGGCCGGTCCGCTGCTCGGTATCCTGAGCGCGCGTTACCCGTACCGCCGCAGCAATATCGTGCTCGGCATCGTCTCCGCGATGGGCATCGCCTGGGCGGCCGTTTTGCTCTGGCCGGGGGAGCCGCCTGTCTGGCTCGTCGTGCTGCTGCTCGTCGTCGTGGCCATCGGTGGTCCGGGCTCGCTCATCGGGTTCGACTTCGCGCGCACCTTCAACCCGGCGCGCAGCCTCGGCTCGGCGAGCGGCATCGTCAACGTGGGAGGTTTCCTCGCCAGTTTCGTCATGATGCTGCTCATCGGGGTCGTGCTCGACGTCATCGACAGGGCCAACGGCGGCACGGGTGCGCCGTCCGAGCTCTACTCGCTCGAGGCGTTCCGGGTGGCGTTCCTCGTGCAGATCCCGGTCGTCGGTCTCGGGGTGGTGTTCCTGCTGCTCGCCCGGCGTAAAACCCGCCGTCGGCTGCACGAGGAAGAGGGAATACGCGTGGCCCCCCTTTGGGTTGCATTGGTCAGGGGTTGGCGCCGACGTGGGAACCGAACGTAACCTCGCCGTTTGTCAAGTGATGCGGCCAACTCGTGCAATAATTGTTCTAAGACCCGTTCAGGTTCCGTTAGTTCGCCGCTTCGATTCGTTGCGCAGCGAAGAAGGACTTGACATGGGTCTTAGTACTGCCCGAAAACCCTGAAAGGTGTTCTAATGGCAACCCGAACGAAAACCGCTGAGCTCGTCGAGAGCACGGACGCGGAGCAGGTCAATGTAGACGCTGCCCCCGCGAAGGCCGCGGCGAAGAAGGCCCCGGCGGCGAAGAAGCCCGCCGTTGCGAAGACCGCGACCGCTGCTGCCGCGAAGAAGGCGCCCGTTAAGAAGGCTGCCGCCGCGACCAAGCCCGCCGCGAAGCGCGGAGCCAAGGCCATCGACCCCGAGGGCGAAGAGCCGACCGAGCCCGTCGAGGGCGACGACGAAGAAGACGACGTCGTGGTTGTCGTCGCCGACGTGGTCGAGGGCGACGAGACTAAGGATGTCGCGGAGGACACCGAAGACGACGACGCCGAGGCGAAGAAGTCGACGGGTAAAGACGAGGCCCTGCCCACCGGCGCCCTCGTCATCTCGATCGCCGACGAGGAAGACGACATTCCCGTCTACTCCTCCGCGATCACCGGCGCCACCGCCGACCCGGTCAAGGACTACCTGAAGCAGATCGGTAAGGTCGCACTGCTGAACGCGGCCGAAGAGGTCGAGCTCGCGATGCGCATCGAAGCCGGCCTGTTCGCCGAAGACAAGCTGTCGCAGATGAGCGACGCCGAGAAGAAGTCGCAGCTGGGCCGCGAACTCATCTGGGTCTCGAAAGACGGAGCGCGCGCCAAGAGCCACCTGCTCGGCGCCAACCTGCGTCTCGTAGTCTCGCTCGCTAAGCGCTACACCGGCCGTGGAATGCAGTTCCTCGACCTCATCCAGGAGGGAAACCTGGGCCTCATCCGTGCCGTCGAGAAGTTCGACTACACGAAGGGCTTCAAGTTCTCCACCTACGCCACCTGGTGGATCCGCCAGGCGATCACCCGCGCCATGGCCGACCAGGCGCGCACCATCCGTATCCCCGTGCACATGGTCGAGGTCATCAACAAGCTTGCCCGCGTGCAGCGCCAGATGCTGCAGGACCTCGGTCGCGAACCCACACCGGAAGAGCTGAGCCGCGAACTCGACATGACCCCCGAGAAGGTCATCGAGGTGCAGAAGTACGGCCGCGAGCCGATCTCGCTGCACACCCCGCTCGGTGAAGACGGCGACAGCGAGTTCGGCGACCTGATCGAGGACACCGAAGCCGTCGTTCCGGCCGACGCCGTGGGCTTCACGATGCTGCAGAAGCAGCTCGAGAGCCTGCTCGACTCGCTTTCCGAGCGCGAGGCCGGCGTGATCCGCATGCGTTTCGGTCTCGGCGACGGCATGCCGAAGACGCTCGACCAGATCGGCGACACGTTCGGCGTCACGCGCGAGCGCATCCGCCAGATCGAGTCGAAGACGATGGCCAAGCTGCGTCACCCGTCCCGGTCGCAGTCGCTGCGCGACTACCTCGAGTAAACACGTGCGCATCGCAGCCGCCATCCTGCTCGGCAGGATGGCGCGATGGGCCACGCGTCTGCGTGGCGGCGGCTCCGCCGTGCCCGGCCGGGTGCTGCTGGCCGTCGCGCCGAACGCGCTCGAGCGGGCCGTGGAGCGTATGCCCCTCGGCGTCGTCTTCGTCTCCGGTTCGAACGGCAAGTCGACGACCACCAACATGCTCGTCGGCATCCTGCGCGCCCACGGCGTCGACGTGTTCAGCAACCCGTCCGGCGGCAACCTGCCGCAGGGCATAGCCTCGGCGCTGCTCGCCAGCGTGCCGCTCGACGGCCGCCTGCGCGAACAGATCGCCGTCCTCGAGGTCGACGAGGCCTACGGGGTCAACCTCGCGAAGGTTCTGCGGCCCTCCAGCGTGCTGCTGCTCAACGTTCAGATCGACCAGCTCAACCGATTCTTCGAGCCCGACCGGGTGGTGAAGATGCTCGCGACGATCGCGAACGCCGCCGACGCCCACGTCGTCGTGAACGCCAACGACGACAACCTCGTCGCCGTCGCGGCCGGCCTGGCGGGCGGCGCTGAGGTGAGCTATTTCGGGGTCGATCCCGCGCTGCTCAGCGGATCGCCCAACGGACTCGCCAACGCCGAGGTCTACAGCGCGAAGTCGGATGCCGCGGCTCCCGTCGCCCGCGTCGTGGTCGAGCGGCTCTCCGGGATCGAATCGACCCTGTCCGTCGCGGGAACAGAGGTCGAGGTGCGGCTTCCCGCGCGCGGCCTGCACTACGCGGTCGACGTCGCGGGCGCCGCGGCCATGGCGGAACGCCTTCTCGGCGCGTCGTTCAGACCCGAGCTCGTGGCATCCGCAATGCTCGCCCTCGACACCGTCTACGGACGCGGCGAGATCCTCACCTACAACGGCGAGAACATCGAAGTCATCATGATGAAGAACCCGCCGAGCCTGCAGCTGAACCTCGACTATCTCGAGGAGGCTCCCGAGCAGCTCTTCGTCGCGGTCGACGAGGGCACCCCCGACCCGTCGTGGATGTACGACACCGATTTCAGCCACATCGACCACGTGGACATCGTCTCCGGCACGAAGGCCTGGCAGCTCGCGACCCGGTTCGGCTACGGCGCGATCCCGGTCGGCAGTGTGATGCCCGAGCTGAAGCCGGCGCTCGAGGCGTTCCTCAAGCTGCCCGCACCGTCGCGCGGCACCAAGACCATGATCGTCAACTACGAGCAGATGATGCTCATCCGCAAGCTGCTCGGCTTCCTCGAGTTGGAGAACGCACCGTGAGCCGCTCGCTGACCATCATCTCGCTCTACCCGCGCCAGCTCGGCATCAACGGCGACTCCGGCAACGTGCTCGCGCTGCGGGTGCGCGCGGAGGCGCGCGGAATCGACGTCACCGTCGTCGAGCACAATGTCGGCGACACGCTGCCCGAGTCGGTCGACCTCGTCCACATCGGTTCGGGGCCGCGAACCGCCCAGCTCGCGGTGCAGGCCGACCTCGCCCTCATCACCCCGCGGCTGGCGGCGTGGAAGAACGCGGGAGTCCCCGTGGTCGCGATCGCCGGAGGCTGGCAGCTTCTCGGTTCGTCGATAGTGGATGAAACGGGCGAGCGCTTCGCGGCCGCCGGGCTGTTCCCGACCACCAGCACCCTCGTCGCCAAGCGCGCCGTCGGCGAGATCGTCGTCTCGACCGAGTGGGGGACCGTCGCCGGGTTCGAGAACCACGGCGCCGTCACCACCCTCGACGCCGGCGCTTCGCCCTTCGGCACGGTGACCGCAGGCCACGGCAACGCGGGCGCCGCGTCATCCGCGGGTCTGTCGCTCGAGGGAGTCGTCGACGGCGCGAGCATCGGCACCCACCTGCACGGGCCGCTGCTTCCGATGAACCCCGTGATCGCCGACCGGCTGCTGAAAGCCGCGCTGGAGAACCGCGGGTTCGACACGGCACTCGACGGCGGCGAGACGCTCGCCGGTATCGACCTGGCGGCCTCGAACAGCCGTGCGGCGATAGCGAAGCGGCTCGGTCTCTAGCCACCACGGCCGAGGGCCCCGATAGCCTGTAGCCATGAGAGTCGTCGCGGTCTACAGCACCAAGGGCGGTGTGGGTAAGACCACGGCCGCCGTCAGCCTCGCCTACGAAGCATCGCGCTCCAACCGCGTGCTGCTCTGGGACCTCGATCCACAGGGCGCGACGACGTTCATCCTGCAGGTCAAGCCAAAACTGCGCGACGGGGTCGACGCCCTCGTCAAAGGCAAGACATCGCTGCACCGTGCCATCCGCTCGACGGCCTACGAGGGCCTCGACGTGTTGCCGGCCGACGACAGCTACCGCGAATTGGAGCACCTGTTCGACGCGGCGAAGAAGCAGACGCACCAGATCGCCCACGTGCTCGACAGGATGGCCGACGACTACGACGTCGTGATCCTCGACTGCCCGCCCGGGTCGTCGCTCGTCGCCGAGAACGCGGTCTACGGCGCGGACGTCGTTGTCGTGCCGCTCGTTCCCTCGCCCCTCTCGCTGCGGTCGCTCGACCAGGTTCTGCAGGTCGTCGCGGAGTCGAAGCGTCCGGTTCCCGTCGTCGGGTTCCTCTCGATGGTCGACCGCCGCAAGTCGGCCCACCGCGCCGCGGTCGACCGGCTCGCCGCCCATCGTCCCGAGGTGAGCGACATCGTCGTCCCCGCGACGGTCATCGTCGAGCGCATGGGCTACGAACTGGCGCCGATCGGCGTATACGCCTCACGATCGGACGCGGCGGTGGCGTATCGCGACCTGTGGAGCCTGGTGAGCGCGCGCGTCAGTTGATGTAGCGGCGCGGCACCCGCGGAGCCACACTCGAGACGATCTCGTCGCCGATGCTGTCGGCGTGCGCCGCCCACTGCTCGGCCGTCGGCTCGCCGCGCTCGGCGCTGCCGAACAGCACGACCGTGTCGCCCGCGGCCACCGTGAGGTCGTCGGCGTCCACGAGCATCCGGTCGACACCGAGCGACACGATGCGGCGGCGTTCACCGCCGAGCAGTACCTCGGCGGTGTCGGCGGCGGGGGACTGCACGCCGTCGCCGAATCCGGCCGCGACGAGGGCCAGTCGAGCGGGCTCGGCGAGGTCGTACTCGAGCCCGCCGAACCAGCCGTGGCCGGCGTCGAGGTCGGAGACAGCGATCACCGGAGCACTGAGGGTCATCGGCGCCTCGAGCCCGAGACCCTGCCCGTCGACATCGTCGAACGGCGAAATGCCGAACGCGGCGATGCCGAAGCGCACGTAGTCGAAGCGGGCCTTCGGCATCCGCAGGCCGGCCGAACTCGCGGCGAGGTGCAGTTTCTCGAACGTCGCTCCGAGCGATTCCGCCACCTCGACCGCGATGGTGAACTTGGCGAGGGCGATCTCGTCGTCGGACGTCGAAGCGTCGGCCAGGTGTGACCACGCCCCGTAGACCTCGAGGAAGCCCTGCGACTCGAGGTGCAGGGCCGTGGTGACGAGTTCGGGCCAGTCCTCGGCCGAGGCTCCGTTGCGGCTGAGCCCGGTGTCGATCTTGAGGTGCACGCGGGCGGGCACCCGGGCGCCGCTCTTTGCGATGGCCTCGAGCTGCCAGACGGCTGAGACGCCGACGTCGATCTTCGACTCCGCGGCCGCCTTGAAGTCGGTGTCGCGCCCGTGCAGCCAGGCGAACAGCGGCACGCCTATGCCGGCCGCGCGCAGCTCGAGACCCGCGCTTACCTCCAGAACGGCGAGGGCCGTGGCCCCGGCCTCGAGCGCGGTGAGCGAGATCGGCAGCATGCCGTGGCCGTAGGCGTTCGCCTTGACGGCGAGCATCACCTCGGCCGGCGCGGCGGTGGCGACGAGCAACTCGACGTTGCGGCGGAACGCGGCCAGGTCGACGGTGGCGACGGCAGCGTCCAGGTGGGCCTCCGCCGGGTCGGTGCCCGCCGGGTCGTGGCGGTTCAGGTCGGTGCTGGTCACTGCGCGTACGTCCTCACGATGCGGGGCCCGAGGCCGGCGGTGAGGGCGAGCGGGGGGCGCCGGGTGCGGAGTCCCCATTCGACCGCGGTCGGCGCTCCGAGCGACGCGTCGCCGAAGACGGTGGCGAGGTCGCCCGGTTCGGCGTGGGCGGCGCCGATGTCGAGAACGAGCTGGTCCATTGCGATGCGCCCGACGACGGGGTAGGTGGCGCCCGCGAGTCGGGCGGAAGCGGTGTTCGAGCCGAGACGGGGCACACCGTCGGCATACCCGATCGAGACGAGTGCGATCGAGGTGTCGGCGGGCGCGCGGTAGGTGTAGCCGTAGGAGACGCCGGTACCGGCCGTGACGGTCTTCACGGCGATGACCTCGGCCGTGAGCGTCATGACCGCCGTGGTGCGGATGCCGGCGGGGGAGGCGAGTCCGTAGACGCCGGCACCGAGGTCTCGGCGGGCCGCGTCATCCGGAGCCTCCGCCGCGTCGTCGAGAATCCGGATGTCCGCCTCCCGCGCCCGCTGCGCCTCGCCTTCGCGAAGCGGAGACCAGATATCTGCGGCGATGCCTTCGGCGCGAAGGTCGAGCGCCTCGGCGAGGCTCGACACCCGGAAGGCCGTGATCCCGGCCGCTTCCGCGGCGCGAGCGATCTCGACGAGGCCGTGACCATACGCCGACGCCCTCAGGTCGACCAGTGGCTGGTCGACACCGAGGGCGTCGGAGAGAAGTTCCAGATTGCGGGTCAGCGCGGCGAGATCGATGCTCGCGACACGCGTGGCCCCGCTAATAGGTCGGCGTTTCAGTTGCGCGAAGCCTCGACCAGACGGTCGGACTCGTCGTGCCAGTGGAGAGCGGTCGCAGACAGCTTCTCTTTGAACTCTGCGCCGTGGTGCGCGCAGAAGAGCAGCTCGCCGCTCTTCATCGTCACTCGCACATACGCCTGGGCTCCGCAGCTGTCACAACGGTCGAGTGCGGTGAGCGTGTACGCAGGCTCAAGCTCGTCAACGTTGTTCTCTGTGGCGATCTGAGACATGTGTTGCTCCTTCGGGCGTAATCACGAACTAATTCCGTGTGTCTATACAATCACGCCGTTGTTACGGCGGCGCGACATTTACCGTCTATTTCGCTGAACGCGTATGAGTTACCCAGCTAGGTACGGCGGAGGGTGTCGGAGCGCTGTCGTCGGCGCGTGATTCAGTAGGGTTAACGACGGCCCGGGCCCGGTTTGTTCCCGCGCGCCGAGACTGCACTATTCAAAAGGAGTTCCCGTGGCGGGTTCGGATTACTCGGCGAGGCACCTCTCCGTTCTCGAGGGGCTCGAAGCCGTCCGTAAGCGACCCGGAATGTACATCGGCTCCACCGACTCCCGCGGCCTGATGCACTGCCTGTGGGAGATCATCGACAACTCGGTCGACGAGGCCCTCGGCGGCCACGGCAGCGAGATCAGCGTCATCCTGCACAAAGACGACAGCGTCGAGGTTCGCGACCGTGCCCGAGGCGTGCCCGTCGACATCGAGCCGAAGACCGGGCTCAGCGGTGTCGAGGTCGTCTTCACGAAACTGCACGCGGGCGGCAAGTTCGGATCGGGTTCGTACGCGGCCTCGGGTGGACTGCACGGTGTGGGCGCATCCGTAGTGAATGCCCTCTCGGCCCGTCTCGACGTCGAGGTCGACCGCGACGGCAAGACCTACGCCATGTCGTTCCACCGAGGCGAGCCCGGAAACTTCGCCGACACCGACGGCCCGAGTCCCGACTCGCCCTTCACACCGTTCATTTCGGGCAGCGAACTGCGCGTCGTCGGCAAGGTGAAGAAGGGCGTCACCGGCACCCGCGTGCGCTACTGGGCCGACCCGCAGATCTTCACCCGTGGCGCGGCGTTCCAGACCGAGGAACTCACCGGCAGGGCGCGCCAAACCGCGTTCCTCGTTCCGGGACTCGGCATCGATATCACCGACGAGCGCGGCGAAGAGACCACGAGCGAGACCTTCCGTTACGCGGGCGGCATCTCGGAGTTCGTCGACTTCCTCTCCGCCGACGCCCCGCTCACCGACACCTGGCGCCTGCAGGGCGACGGCACCTTCACCGAGACCGTCCCCGTGCTGCAGGAGACCGGCGCGATGGTCCCCACCGAGCTGACCCGCGACGTCGAGGTCGACATCGCGTTGCGCTGGGGTACCGGCTACGAGACGGTGTTCCGCAGCTTCGTCAACATCATCGCGACGCCGAAGGGCGGAACGCACCAGGCCGGCTTCGAGGCGGGGCTGATGAAGTTCCTGCGCCAGCAGGTAGAGCTCAACGCGCGGCGCCTCAAGGTCGGCAACGACAAGCTCGACAAAGACGACATCCTCGCCGGTCTCACCGCCGTGCTCAACGTGCGCCTGCCCGAACCGCAGTTCGAGGGGCAGACCAAAGAGATCCTCGGCACGCCGGCGGTGCGCAACATCGTGGCGAACGTCGTGGCCAAGGCCATGGCCGAACGCTTCTCCTCGACGAAGCGCGACGACAAGGCCCAGTCGGCCCTGGTGCTCGACAAGATCGTCGCCGAGATGAAGTCGCGCATCTCCGCGCGCACCCACAAGGAGACGCAGCGCCGCAAGAATGCGCTCGAGAGCAGCTCGCTGCCCGCGAAACTCGTCGACTGCCGGTCGAACGACGTGCTCAACAGCGAACTCATGATCGTCGAGGGTGACTCCGCGCTCGGCACCGCGAAGCTGGCCCGTGACAGCGAGTACCAGGCGCTGCTGCCCATCCGCGGCAAGATCCTCAACGTGCAGAAGGCATCGGTCTCCGACATGCTGTCGAACGCGGAGTGCGCCTCGATCATCCAGGTGATCGGCGCCGGCTCCGGCCGCACGTTCGACATCGAACAGGCCAGGTACGGCAAGGTCATCATCATGAGCGACGCCGACGTCGACGGCGCCCACATCCGCACTCTGCTTCTCACCCTTTTCTTCCGCTACATGCGGCCCATGATCGAGGCGGGTCGCGTTTACGCGGCCGTCCCGCCCCTGCACCGGGTGATCGTGATGAACCCGGGGTCGAAGCCGAACGAGACCATCTACACCTATTCCGAGAAAGAACTGGAGACGGTGCTCGCCGGGCTGAAGAAGGCGAACAAGCGTTACCAGGACCCGATCCAGCGCTACAAGGGACTCGGCGAGATGGACGCCGACCAACTGTCGGAGACCACCATGGACCGCCGGTACCGCACCCTGCGCCGTGTCACGGTTGTCGACGCTGAGGCCGCCGAGGAAGCGTCCCGCGTGTTCGAGCTGCTCATGGGCAATGAGGTGGCGCCGCGCAAGGAGTTCATCATCGCCGGCGAGGGCCTCAACCGCAGCCGCATCGACGTGTAGCCGCGCTGCGCCATTATTGAACGATGAGCATCTTCCGCGTCAGCATCAACATCGCCACCACGGGCCACAGCCTCCACCAGCTGAACGAGTACGCGGGCGTCGAGGCGAGCCGCTGGCTTCCGATCGGGTCGCCCGTGCACGACTTCGATCCGACCGGTCCGGCCCGAGAACTCTCGCAGTGGCACTACGACGCGCCGGTGCGCGGCGACAGCGAGATCCTCGAGCCGCATCTGGTGCTGTTGCGCCCCGTGCTCGGGCGCATGGCCGACACGCAGCTCGAGGGCAGGGTGTACGGCAGTCTCTCCGTCTCCCTCAACGCACGGCACAACGCCTTCGTCTTCGAGATCGAGCCGCGCGATGCCGTACTGATCGCCCGCGCGGGCCTGCGCATCCGCATCGACGCGTACACGCACGAGGGCTGAGCCGGACGAGTAGGTCGCTCAGCGACCGCATCGACACCCGGTGCGAGCACGACGCCTCGACAGGACGGTGTGCCGTCGGCCGCCGTCCAACAGGACCGATTGGCGGCTCCGCCCACGCCCATCCTGTCGGCGGTATGCCCACCTCATCATGACGGCCCGCGCCCCTAGACTCACCCCATGCCCGAAGACGAACTCTCGCGTGCGCGTGCGGCGTGGCTGACGGCCCGGGATGGCGAGACCGGGGACGAGTTCGCGGCACTTCTCGTCGACCGTGGCTTGTACTCCGATGCCGAGCTGATCTACGCGCAGCTCGAGGCCGACGGCTACATCATCGCTCGGTGGGGTCGCGCGTGGTGTGCACGTGAGCGCGGCGACGATGTCGCCGCCGAGCAGTACCTGCGCGAGTACATCGCCCAGGACGATGGAGACTCTCCCGAGGCATCCGCCTACCTGGGTCTTTGGCTCCAGGCCCGCGACGCCGGCGGGGACACCGAGGAGTTGCTGCGTATCGGCGCCGCGGTGAATCAGGACGCGCAGGGTTCGCTCGGCAACCTCCTCCGCGAGGAGGGTCGTCTCACCGAGGCCGAAGAGGCATTACGGGTCGGGTACGAGCTCGGCGAAGAAGCGAGTCATATTCCCCTCGCCCTGGTGCTCGAGGCTGCCGGTCGTGTGAGCGAGGCGGTAGCGGTGCTGCGTGAGGGCTACGAAATGGGCGACGCTTTTTGCGCCTTCAACCTCGGGTTGCTGCTCGAAGAAGAGGGACTCGAGCTTGCCGCCGTCGACTGGTATGTGAAGGCCGCTCGGGGCGGCGACCTGAAAGCCGTGAACCTGCTTGACGAACGCGGGATCGAGACCTCGGCGACGTAGGTCACCAGGACGGCGTGCCGTCCGCCACCGTTCGACAGGACGGATCGGCGGCCAAGGCCACGCCCATCCTGTCGGCGGAAACGGCAACCAGCGCGTGCCCGCTAGAGCGACGTGCCGATCGACCCGACCGCAGCGTCGAGCGGCGTGCCCGAGGCGTCGCGCTTCGCGCCGGCGTCGGGCAGCTGGCGCACCGAGCCGTCCGTGCCGACCGCGAGTGACGGAGCGGGACCGGCCCAGGCGAGAGACAGCACGTCCTCGCCCTTGAGGAAGGAGTGCGCGCGCACCCCGCCCGTCGCGCGCCCCTTTCCGGGGAACTCGCCGAGCAGCGAGACCTTCGCCCGGCCGGGGTCGACGCCGGGCAGCGCGTCGGTCGCGCTCGACACGGTGGCGACCACGATCTCGCGCGCCGGGTCGACGGAGCCGAAGAAGATCACCGACGCCTTCGCACCGAGGTTGATGCCCGCGACACCGCCGGCGGCCGCTCCCTGCGGGCGCACGGCCGACGCGGAGAAGTGCAGCAGCTGCGCGTCGGAGGTGACGAACACGAGCTCCTCGCCGTCGGGGCCCTGGGCGGCGCCGACGACCTCGTCGCCGGCCTTGAGCGCGATGATCTCGAACTCGGGCTTGTTGGGATACGCGCCGGTCGCGATGCGTTTCACGACGCCCTGACGCGTGCCGACGACGATCGAGTCCTCTGACTCGAGCGATACGAACGCGATCACGCGCTCCTTCTTGTTCGTCATCGCGAGGTAGTCGCTGATGCGCGCCCCTGCGCCGAGCTGGATCGAGTTGGTCGGCACGTTGGGAAGGTCGACGGCGGTGAACCGGATGAGCCGTCCGAGGTTGGTTACCGCGCCGATCTCCGAACGGGCGGTGGTCACAACGGAGGACCGGATGGCGTCGTGCTTGGTGCGGCGACGCACGAGGGGAACGGCGGTCTCGTCGGCGCCCTCGACCGGTTCGGCGATGTCGACGCGGATGGCACGACCTGTGGTGGAGAGGTAGACGCGGCAGGCGGTGTCGGCGATCTCCAGCACGGGAGCGTTCTTGCGCGACGACGCCGAGGTGGCGATCGACGGACGGGCCTCGGTGAGGAGGGTGCGGCGGGGGGTTCCGAAGCGGTCGGAGATCTCATCGAGCTCGACCGAGACGAGGTCGCGCAGCCGTGCCGGGCTGGTGAGCAGCGCCTCGAGTTCGGCTATCTCGCTGAGCAACTGCTGCTTCTCGTTCTCGAGCTCGATGCGGCTGAACTTGGTGAGGCGGCGCAGGCGCAGCTCGAGGATGTACTCGGCCTGCAGCTCGCTGAGGTCGAAAACCGTGCGCAGGCGCGAGCGGGCGGCCTCGGAGTCGTCGCTCTGGCGGATGACCTGAATGACCTCGTCGATGTCGAGGATCGCGATGAGCAGGCCCTCGACGAGGTGCAGTCGCTCGAGTCGGCGGGCGAGACGGTAGCGGCTGCGGCGGGTGACGACATCGAGACGGTGGTCGACGTAGACCTGCAGCAGGTCGCGCAGCCCGAGGGTCTGCGGGCCGCCGTTGACGAGGGCGACGTTGTTGATGTTGAAGCTGTCTTCGAGCGGGGTGAAACGGTAGAGCTGCTCGAGCACCGCGTCGGGGCTGAAACCCGTCTTGATGCCGATGACGAGCCGGAGGCCGTGCCGCCGGTCGGTGAGGTCCGTGACATCCGAAATGCCGCTGAGTTTTTTGCTGTTGACGCCGTCTTTGATCTTCTCGATCACCTTTTCGGCACCGACCATGTAGGGCAGTTCGGTCACGACGAGGCCGGTCTTACGGGCCGAGATGCTCTCGGTCGACACCTTTGCCCTGGTCTTGAAGGCGCCGCGGCCGGTGGCGTAGGCGTCCTTGATGCCGGCGAGCCCGCTGATCGTTCCCCCGGTCGGTAGGTCGGGGCCCGGCACGAATTCCATCAGGTCGTCGAGCGTGGCGTTCGGGTTGTGCAGCAGGTGCCTGGCCGCTCCGATCACCTCGACGAGGTTGTGCGGCGCCATGTTCGTCGCCATGCCGACCGCGATGCCGCTTGCGCCGTTGACCAGCAGGTTGGGGAACGCGGCGGGCAACACCTCGGGCTGGGTGAGCTGGTTGTCGTAGTTGGGCACGAAGTTCACGACGTCTTCGTCGAGGCTCTCGGTCATGGCGAGGGCGGTCGCGTGCAGGCGGGCCTCGGTGTAGCGGGGCGCGGCGGGGCCGTCGTCGAGGGAGCCGAAGTTGCCGTGGCCGTCGATCAGCGGCACGCGCAGGATGAAGTCCTGGGTGAGGCGAACCATGGCGTCGTAGATGGAGGCGTCACCGTGCGGGTGCAGCTTGCCCATCACCTCGCCGACGACGCGCGCCGACTTCACGTGGCCGCGGTCGGGACGCAGTCCCATCTCGGACATCTGGTAGAGGATGCGCCTCTGCACCGGCTTCAGGCCGTCGCGCGCGTCGGGGAGAGCCCGCGAGTAGATGACCGAGTAGGCGTATTCGAGGAACGAACCCTGCATCTCGGACGAAACGTCGACCTCTTCGATGTGCTCCCCGGGCTGGGTGGCGGAGGACACGGGGGCAGGGGGGTTCGCGGGAGTAGCCATAAGATTGCCCCTATGTTACCGGCGCCGAAATCACTCCGCCCGAGCCTCGCCGATGTGATGACCGCGTGTCTCTCCGCAATTTCGGGCGAGGATAACCGGCTCGGCCTCCCGCAGGCCTCGAAGACCGTCGTGCTGCTCGTCGACGGGCTCGGCGCGGCTGCGCTCAAGGCCCGCGCGGGGCATGCCCGCACGCTGATGTCGTATCTCTCCGGATCATCCGTCATCGACTCCGGCTTCCCGACCACGACCGCTGCCGCGCTAGCGACCCTCACCACCGGGACCGCGCCCGGCCAGCACGGCATGGTCGGCTACACGGTGCTCGACCCGGCCAACGACCGGGTGATCAAGCAGCTCTCCGGCTGGGACGACAAAATCGATCCGTTCGCCTGGCAGCCGATGCCGACCGTGTTCGAGCGGGCGACCGCCCTCGGTCATTCCGCCGTGGTCATCGGACCCGAGCGCTACCGCGACAGCGGGTTCAGCAAGGCGGTCCTGCGCGGCGCCGAGTATCTGGGGGAGTCGTCGATCGGCGAGCGCCTCCAGCGTGCGGCCGAGTGGTTGCGCGAGCCCGCTGCCACCGGCATCGCCTACGTCTACGTGCCCGAACTCGACGTTGCCGGGCACGCGACGGGCGCCGAGTCGGTGGAGTGGACGAACTGGCTGGAGATCCTCGACGCCGCGGTGCGTGAGTTAGAGGCGCAGTTGGGTCCGGATGACGGGCTCGTCATCACCGCGGACCACGGCGTCGTAGACATCGCGGAACGCAACCACATCCTCTTCGACACCGAGGCGCCGCTCATCGACGGCGTACGATTCGTCGCCGGAGAGCCACGCTGCCTGCAACTGCACTTCGCACCGGACGCGAGCGAGCGAGTGCGTGCCGCGACGACGGCCGCCTGGCGCGATGCCGAGGGCGAACGCTCGTGGATCGCCACCCGCGACGAGGCGATCGCCGCCGGCTGGTTCGGGGAGGTGCGGCCCGAGGTCGAGCCGCGCATCGGGGATCTGCTGGTGGCCGCCCGCAAGGGCATCGCCTATTACGACAGCCGCACGCTCAAACCCGGCCACGCGATGGTCGGGCACCACGGCTCGTTCTCGCCGGCCGAGGTGCAGGTGCCGCTGCTGCGGCTGGGCGCGTTCGCCCGCCGCTAGCCCTACGTCAGGTCGTCGTCGGGACGCGCACCGAACACGATGTCGTCCCAGCTGGGCATGGCGGTGCGGCCCTTGCGGGCCGGGCTCTTGGTCGGGATGATCGGCTGTGGCGCCGTCGAACGGCCGTGCTCCGTGTCATCCGAACCGAATCCGTCCAGCGGTACGTCGACGAGACGAATCCCACCGGGAGTCTGCGGCGACCGCGAGGGGTGGTTCGAACCCTCGTCTTCGGCGAAGTTGGCCGCCTCCCGCTCGCCGCGTCGGCGGCGCAGCGCCTCGAGCAGGTCTGCGGTCTGGTTGTGGTCGTGCACCGGCTCGTGCTCGACGGGGGCGTTCGAACCGAAGCGGTTCGGGCGCGACTCGTCTTCGTGCAGGGTGAGGCTGTCGTCGTCGAGGTCGAAGGCGCCGCTGTCGAAGCGGGAGTTGTCGGCCTCGCGGTCGTCGCCGTTCACCGCGCGCAGGCGGGGGATGAGGGCGCCCTGGGACTCGCCCTGCTGGGAGAGGGTGATCGCCTCGTTGTTGAGCGGGGCGAGGGTGAGCTTCTTCGGGTCGAATCGCCAGCGCGCGTCGTGGTCGATCTGTTCGGCCGTGAAGGCCAGCTTCACGATCCAGCCCGTCTCGGGGTCTTTCCAGCTCGCCCAGCGTTCACCGACGGCGCCGAGGCCGACGAGACGCTCGCGGATGACCGTGCCGAAGGTGCGGCCGGCGCTCATCGGGTCGGATTCGATGGCGGTGTGCACGGCGACGCCGAGCGCGGTCTCGACCACGAACTCGCGTTCGGCGAGCACGGGACCCTCGAACTTCTGGATGTACTCCAACGGCACCCCGGTGATCGCGGCGACGTCGGCAGCCGACATCCCCGAGCGGATCTGCGCCTGGATCTCCCGCGGGGCGACCTTCCGTCCCGAGCCGGGGTCGGGAACGGCTTGGCGCAGCTTGGACTGCAGCACCTCGTCGATCGGGATCCTGAAGCGGTTGCCGTCAACGGAAGACACGAGGAGTGCCCCGTTCTCTACTCCGATTACTCGCAGGTCTTGCATGCTGAGATACCCTCCAGCGCTCGATATTCCCGCTAAGGATGTCACGGGTTTCGCGCATATCTCGGGAATACGCCGGGCGCGCCGCAAGTTACCGTTTCTGGCGCCACGACAAGTGTCAAATTGGGTTTGCTATTCGCATACCAATGATGCAAACTGTGGCCGCCGATTTAGATAACTAGACGCATACAAGAAGTGGATGGGCATGGCAACCGACTACGACGCACCCCGCAAGACCGACGACGACACAGAGTCGATCGAGGCCCTGAAGGAGCGCGTTCCAGACAAGATGTCTGGCTCAGTCGACGTTGATGACGCCGATAACCCTGGCAGTTTCGAACTCGAGGGTGGGGACCTCAGTGAGCACGACCTCGACGTGGTCGTTCTTCCCGCACAGGCCGATGAGTTCACCTGTGTGGAGTGCTTCCTCGTGAAGCACCGTTCGCAGATCGATCACGAGACCAAGCTCGGACCGATCTGCCTGGAGTGCGCGGCCTAACCAATCCCGCCGGACGCACGTTGCTTCGCCGCGGATATCGCGGCGACAACGGCGTCGGGATGCCGCGTCGACACAACCCAGTACGGAGCGCTGTCTCGTTCGTCGAGATTCTGGATCTTCACCAGCGGTGAAATCCATCCGCGGATGAGCAGCCACGTACGGGCGTCGAGCCGCACTCCACGTTCCGCCCGCGCCTCGTCGCCCTCGAACCCTTCTACGGTTCCCGCGATCGAGAGCGGAAGACTCGCCCGTCCCGCACGGAACTCGGTGTCGGTCACCTCTATCACGGGTCCGCCGAGGATGAGCAGGATGACACAGCCGGCGTACAGCACGATCGCGACGACGATCCCGGCCAGCATGCTGATGGGCAGGAAGACCAAGAGGCTCGCGGGGATTACTAGGGCTGTTGCGACGAAGAGCCAGGGCGCTGGCCACAGTCTCTCGCGGTAGTGGGTGGTCATGCTCCTATTCGATCAGACTTTCGGCCGGCCGGATGTTCTGCACTACCCTCGTGACGTGTCAGATTCCGTAGAGGTGCTCATTTCGTCCGAATCCGTGCCCGCGTACGCGCACCCCGGAGACGCCGGAGCCGACCTGACGGCGGCGGAATCGGTCGAGCTGCAGCCGGGAGAACGGTCGACCGTCGGCACGGGGGTGTCGATCGCACTTCCCGACGGCTACGTCGCGTTCGTCGTTCCGCGCAGCGGCCTGGCCTCCAAGCACGGCATCACCGTCGTGAACAGCCCGGGCACGGTCGACGCGGGGTACCGCGGCGAGATCCGGGTGACGCTGCTGAATACGGACAGTTCGGTGGCGTATTCTGTGGCGGTCGGCGACCGCATCGCGCAACTCGTCGTGATGCCGGTATCCCGAGCGAGATTTATACCGGTTCAGAAACTTCCGGGGAGCGACCGAGGCGACAAGGGCTTCGGATCCACCGGGTACAGCGCAACCAAGTCAGGAGACATCGCGTGAGCGACAACGAATTCGCAGCACAGGTAGACGACGACGCCAAGTCGGCGCCCGCCGACCGCGAGACCAACGGCCCGCTCGACGAGAGCGAGGCGAACGCGGTTCGTCCCTACGTCGACCTCGGCGGCGTCAAGATCGTCCCCCGTCCCGACCTGCAGCTGCGTCTCGAGGTCGAGGAGGGCAGCAAGCGCGTCGTCGCCGTCGGTCTCGACTACGCCGGCTCGTCGCTTCAGGTGCAGCCGTTCGCCGCCCCTCGCACGAGCGGTCTCTGGAACGAGATCCGCGCGCAGATCGTCGACCAGATCCACAAGCAGGGCGGCACGACGACGATCGCCAACGGCCCGTTCGGTCCCGAGGTGCTCGCCGAGATCCCCGTCACCACCGCGGGACAGACCGGCACCCGGCTCGCCCGGTTCGTCGGAGTCGACGGACCGCGCTGGTTCCTCCGCGGCGTCATCGCGGGCGAAGGTGCCGTCGATCCCGAGGCCGCGGCACAGATCGAAGACCTCTTCCGCAGCATCGTCGTCGTGCGCGGCAACACCCCGATGCCGCCGCGTGACCTGATTCCGCTGAACATGCCCGCGGCGACGCCGTCGGGCGACGTCACGTCCACGCCGACCGCGGGCTAGCAATGTCTCACGATCGGGGCGACTCGCCGACTCCGCCGTCGCTCGCCGACGCGCTGTCGGCCGCCGCGCAGAACTCGGGCTTCGGCAAGGTAGCTCCGGGGGAGACCCCGACGGCGGGTGCCCTGCTCGGCGCCATGGGCGGTGTGCGCGGCATCGTCGAATCCCTGCTGCCCGGGTTCGTCTTCGTCGTCGTCTACGCGATCACCCAGGAGACCCTGCCGTCGGTGCTGATCCCGGCGGCCATCGCGGTGCTCTTCGTGCTGGTGCGCCTCGTCACCCGCACCCCGGTGGTACCGGCGCTCGTCGGCCTGCTCGGAATCGCGGTCTCCGCAGCACTCGCCATCTTCTCCGGCGATGCGAAAGAGAACTTCGTGCTCGGCTTCTGGCTCAACGGTGCCTACGTGGTCGGCCTGCTGGTGTCGCTGCTGGCGCGCTGGCCCGTCATCGGCATCATCGTCGGGCTGTTGCGCGGCGAGGGCACCGCGTGGCGCGCGGACAAGGCCAAGTACCGCATCGCCTTTGTGACCACCGTTCTGTGGACGTGCATGTTCGCCGCTCGGCTCGCCGTACAGGTTCCCCTCTACTACGCCGACCAGACGCAGCTGTTGGGCGGCGCGAAGCTCATCATGGGCCTTCCGCTCTACGCCGCGACGCTGTGGGTGACCTGGCTGCTCGTGCGTGCGGTGTACGCCAAGGGCGCCGCCGCCGCATCCGGCCCCGGTGTCCACGGGTAAAAGTATCTCGACGTCGAGATATATACTGGTTCGAGATCACCCTCACGAGTGCTGAAAACCCGTGTGCCGCAGGCTTAGGCTTGCCTTGCTGGCACGCCGTCGGGCGTACCTGTGAGGATGGAGCCAGGTCAGCAAGGGAGACGACACTATGTCCGCAGTAAACAGCTTTAATTCCAAGGACACCCTCACGGTAGGTTCAACCGACTACGAGGTCTTCAGGATCGATAGCGTTGCGGGGCATGAGAAGCTCCCCTTCAGCCTCAAGGTGCTGCTCGAGAACCTGCTGCGCACCGAAGACGGTGCAAACGTCACGAAGAGCCAGATCGAGGCCCTCGGCAACTGGGTTCCCGAATCGGAGCCCGACACCGAGATCCAGTTCAGCCCGGCCCGCGTCGTTATGCAGGACTTCACCGGCGTTCCCTGCATCGTCGACCTCGCCACCATGCGCGAGGCGGTCGTCGAGCTCGGCGGCGACCCGAAGAAGATCAACCCCCTGTCTCCCGCCGAGATGGTCATCGACCACTCGGTGATCGCCGACCTCTTCGGCACCGACAACGCCCTCGAGCGCAACGTCGAACTCGAATACGAGCGCAACGGCGAGCGATACCAGTTCCTGCGCTGGGGCCAGACGGCCTTCGACGACTTCAAGGTCGTCCCGCCCGGAACCGGCATCGTGCACCAGGTGAACATCGAGTACCTCGCCCAGGTCACCTTCACCCGCACTGCGACAGACTCGGCGACCGGTTCCGAGGTGCTGCGCGCCTACCCCGACACCTGCGTCGGCACCGACTCGCACACCACCATGGTCAACGGCCTCGGTGTGCTCGGCTGGGGCGTCGGCGGCATCGAGGCCGAGGCCGCGATGCTCGGCCAGCCCGTCTCCATGCTCATCCCCAAGGTCGTCGGCTTCAAGCTCTCCGGCGCCATCCCCACCGGCGTCACCGCGACCGACGTCGTGCTGACCATCACGCAGATGCTGCGCAAGCACGGCGTCGTGGGCAAGTTCGTCGAGTTCTACGGCGAAGGGGTCGCGCAGGTCCCGCTCGCCAACCGCGCCACCATCGGCAACATGAGCCCCGAGTTCGGCTCGACCGCCGCCATGTTCCCGATCGACGACGTCACGCTCGACTACCTGCGCCTCACCGGCCGCAGCGAGGAGCAGGTCGCGCTGGTCGAGCAGTACTCCAAGCTGCAGAAGCTCTGGCACGACGCGAGCGTCGAGCCGGTCTTCAGCGAGTACATCGAACTCGACCTCGCCACCGTCGTTCCCTCCATCGCCGGTCCCAAGCGCCCGCAGGACCGCGTCGAGCTCAGCCGCTCGAAGGACCAGTTCATCCTCGACCTCGACGCCTACGCGTCGGCGGACCACTCGCTGGTCGACGAGGCGCTCGAGGGCACCTTCCCCGCCTCCGACCCGATCGGCCTCACGCCCCAGGACGAGGAGACGGCCCACGCCCACGTGCACACGAGCCACGCGCCCTCGACGGTGACCAACCCGGCACGCGTCTCGCTCGACGACGGCACCGGCTTCACGCTCGACCACGGCGCGGTCGCGATCGCCGCCATCACGTCGTGCACCAACACGTCCAACCCCTCGGTCATGCTCGCCGCAGGCCTGCTCGCCCGCAACGCGAGCAAGAAGGGCCTCAAGTCGAAGCCGTGGGTCAAGACCACGCTCGCGCCCGGCTCGAAGGTCGTCACCGACTACTACGCCAAGGCGGGGCTCACCGAGTACCTCGAAGACCTCGGCTTCTACACGGTCGGCTACGGCTGCACCACCTGCATCGGCAACTCCGGTCCGCTGCTCGACGAGATCTCCGAGGCCGTGAACCAGAACGACCTCGCCGTGACCGCCGTGCTCTCGGGCAACCGCAACTTCGAGGGACGCATCAATCCCGACGTGAAGATGAACTACCTCGCGTCGCCTCCGCTCGTCATCGCCTACGCGCTGGCCGGCTCGATGAACTTCGACTTCGAAAAGGACGCCCTCGGCACGGGCCTCGACGGCGAAGACGTCTACCTCAAGGACATCTGGCCCGACGCCGCCGAGGTGCAGACCACCATCGACACGTCGATCGACACCGACATGTTCCGCCACGAGTACTCGGCCGTTTTCGACGGCGACGAGCGCTGGCAGAACCTTCCGACGCCCGTCGGCGCCACCTTCGAGTGGGACGCGGAGTCGACCTACGTGCGCAAGCCCCCGTACTTCGATGGCATGACGATGGAACTGACCCCCGTGTCATCCATCACCGGCGCCCGCGTCCTCGCGAAGCTCGGCGACTCGGTCACGACCGACCACATCAGCCCCGCCGGCAACATCAAGGCCGACAGCCCCGCGGGCAAATACCTCGACGAGCACGGCGTCGAGCGCAAGGACTACAACTCCTACGGCTCGCGTCGCGGCAACCACGAGATCATGATCCGCGGCACGTTCGCGAACATCCGCCTCAAGAACCAGCTGCTCGACGGTGTGGAGGGCGGCTACACCCGCGACTTCACCCAGCCCGAGGGTCCGCAGTCGTTCATCTACGACGCCAGCCAGAACTACCAGGCGCAGGGCACGCCGCTCGTCATCCTCGGTGGCAAGGAGTACGGCTCGGGTTCGAGCCGCGACTGGGCCGCCAAGGGGACGTCGCTGTTGGGCGTCAAGGCCGTCATCACCGAGAGCTTCGAGCGCATCCACCGCTCGAACCTGATCGGAATGGGCGTGCTGCCGCTGCAGTTCCCGAACGGGGAGACCTGGCAGAGCCTCGGCCTCGACGGCACGGAGTCGATCTCGATCTCCGGCGTCGAAGAGCTGAACGAGGGCCGCACGCCGAAGACGCTGCACGTCGTCGCCGAACCGACCGAGAACTCGCCCGCGGGCAAGGAGACGGTCGAGTTCGACGCCGTGCTGCGCATCGACACGCCGGGTGAGGCCGACTACTACCGCAATGGCGGAATCCTTCAGTACGTTCTGAGGTCGCTGGTCTAGGCTCGCAGGATGAGTTTGCTGGAGAAGATCACAGGTCCCCGTGACCTCGATGCGTTGTCACCGGGCGAACTCGTCGATTTAGCCGCTGAGATCCGCCAGTTCCTCGTCACGGAGGTGTCGAAGACGGGCGGTCACCTCGGGCCGAACCTCGGTGTGGTCGAGCTCACGCTCGCCATCCACCGGGTGTTCGACTCCCCACGTGACGCGATCGTGTTCGACACCGGCCACCAGACCTACGTGCACAAGCTGCTGACCGGTCGCCAGGACTTCAGCAAGCTCCGTCTCGAGGGCGGGCTCGCCGGTTACCCGCAGCGTTCGGAATCCCCGCACGACATCGTCGAGAGTTCGCACGCGTCTAGCTCGCTCTCGTGGGCCGACGGCATCTCCCGGGCGTTCACCATGACCGGTCAGGCCGACCGTCACGTCGTCGCGGTGGTCGGCGACGGCTCGCTCACCGGCGGAATGACGTGGGAGGCGCTGAACAACATCAGCGACGACAACTCGCGCAACCTAGTGATCGTGGTCAACGACAACGGCCGCTCCTACGCGCCCACCATCGGCGGCATGGCGCACTTCCTCAACGACGTGCGTACCCGGAGCTCCTACCGCCAGCTGCACCGGACGAGCGAACAGCTCTTCGGCAAGTTCGGCCACCCGGGGCGTGCGCTCTACCGTGGCATCCGCGGCGGCACCCACGGCTTCCTCAGCCGCTTCACCAACAACGAGGCCCTCTACTCGAACCTCGACATCAAGTACATCGGCCCGATCCACGGCCACGACCTCGTCGCCATGCAGGCCGCGTTGCAGCAGGCGAAGAACTACGGCGCCCCCGTCATCGTGCACGCGATCACCGAGAAGGGCCGCGGCTACCAGCCCGCCCTGGCCGACACCGCCGACCAGTTCCACGCCGTCGGGCAGATCGACCCCGAGACCGGCGAGCCCATCGAGGCGACGAGCAAACCGTCGTGGACGAGTGTGTTCTCGAACGAGATCGTCGACATCGCCGCCGAGAACCCGAAGATCGTCGGCATCACCGCCGCGATGCTGCGTCCGACGGGCCTGCACAAGTTCGCCGAGCGCTTCCCCTCCCGGGTTCTCGACGTCGGCATCGCCGAGCAGCACGCCGTGACCTCGGCTGCCGGCCTCGCGTTCGGCGGGCTGCACCCCGTCGTCGCGATGTACGCGACGTTCGTCAACCGCGCCTTCGACCAGGTGCTTATGGATGTCGGCCTGCACAAGGCGGGCGTGACCTTCGTGCTCGACCGCGCGGGCGTAACCGGCCCCGACGGCCCCAGCCACCACGGCATGTGGGACCTCGCCCTGCTGCAGGTCATCCCCAACATCCGCATCGCCGCGCCACGCGACGCCGTGCGCCTGCGCGAAGAGCTGCGCGAGGCCGTGGCCGTCGACGACGGCCCGACAGTGGTGCGCTTCTCCAAGGGCGACGTGGGCACGGAGTTCGATGCCGAACGCCGCACCGCCGACGGCGTGGACGTGCTGCGCGAGTCCGACGACAAGGACGTGCTCATCATCACCGTCGGCCCGATGGCGAAGATCGGTCTGCAGGTCGCCGAGCGGCTCGCCGCGCAGGGCATCGGTGCCACCGTGATCGACCCGCGCTGGGTCGTGCCGGTTCCCGCGAGCGTCGTCGACTTCGCCGCCGAGCACCGCATCGTCGTGTCGATCGAAGACGGCGTGCGCGTCGCCGGCATCGGCACGCGCATCCGGCAGGACCTGCGCGCGGCCGGGGTCGACACCGCGGTCACCGAGCTCGGCCTGCCCGACGAGTTCCTCGACCACGGCACCCGCGATCAGATCCTCGCCCGTGTCGGCCTCACTCCGCAGGACATCGCCCGCGATCTCGTGTCGCAGGTGCTCGGCAGCAAGATCCCCATCGCCCGGCCGTTGCCGCACGAATCCGAGGTCGACGTCCGCCTGCGCCAGGAGCCGAGCTGAGTTTGGCCGCTGCAGCGGTAGCTGGGATGATTCTCTGATGCCCTCCCGCCGCGTCGTCGCCTTTCTGCTCGCCTCGGCCGCCCTGGTCGTCTTGAGCGGCTGCACGGCGGGCGCTTCGCAGCCGGATGACACGGCGACCGTCACGACGCCGCAGGCCGACATCTCCGGCGAATGGGTGGTCACCCGCACCGTGACGGCGAGCAACGACCCCACGAACGCGACCCGCGCCGTCGGTGCCACCTCTGTTCGTTACGTGCTGGTCGAGCGCGACGACTGCGGCGCCGCGCTTTGCGACGGCACCGTGTCGAGCGGCGCCACGCTCGAGGACCGCGAGGAGACCGCACTCACCCAGACCGACGGCGGCTTCGACTACGGGTTCACCGGCAGCCTCGACTGCATGAACGCCGCCACCGGGGGTGTTCTCGTGGTGGACGGTTTCGCCTACGAGCAGACCGCGTCGCTGACCCTGGGGGAGACCTCCGAGGGCGACGGCGTGACGACCGCGGCCACGCTCACGGGCACCATCACCTACTCCGACACGGTCACCGGCGCGGCGACGGAGAACGGTTGCACCCGCGACCCATTGGCCGTCGAGGTCACCTACGCTGTCGCCGCGACCCGCGCTCCGGTCGGCTGACCGACACGTTCGCTCGCGCGCTTGACTTAGAGCGCGCTCTAAGTTCTAGCCTGTAGTCATGTCGATGACCGAGGAACTGCTGTCCATCTCCGAGGTCGCCGAGGCGACGGGCCTCACCGCCCACACCCTGCGCTACTACGAGCGCGCCGGCCTCATGCTGCGCGCGGTCGACAGGGCGTCGTCCCAACACCGCAGGTACACGCAGTCCGACGTGAACTGGATCGTCTTCCTCACCAGACTGCGATCGACGTCGATGCCCATCGCGCGCATGCTCGAGTACGTCGAGCTCGTTCGCCGGGGCGACGAGACGGTCGAGGCGAGACACGACCTGCTGGTTTTGCACCGCATCTCTGTCGCGGCCCAACTGGAGACGATCACGCAGAGCCTCACGGCCATCGACTACAAGATCACCACCTACGAAACGATGAAAGCAGGACGTTCATGAAGAACATCACTCTCGGCGCACACGGACCGCAGGTCGGCCGCATCGGTCTCGGCCTCATGGGAATGAGCGCCTTCTACACGGGCAGCGGCACCGACGAGGCCGGATCGATCGCGACGATCCACCGCGCTCTCGAACTCGGCGTCACCCTGCTCGACACCGCCGAGATCTACGGCCCCTACGTCAACGAGGAACTGCTCGGCAAGGCGATCGCCGGCCGCCGGGACGAGGCCGTCATCGCCACCAAGTTCGGCACCATCCTGCACCGCGGCGACGGGGAGCGCGGTCTCGACGGCAGCGCCGAGAACGTGCGGCTCTCGATCGAGGGATCGCTGAAGCGCCTCGGCACCGACTACATCGACATCTACTACCAGCACCGGATGGACCCGGGAACACCCGTGGAGGAGACCGTCGGCGCCCTCGCCGAGTTGATCCAGGAGGGCAAGCTGCGCGGGTACGGACTGTCCGAGGCCGCGCCCGCGACCATCCGCCGCGCGCACGCCGTGCATCCGGTCACCGCACTGCAGACCGAGTACTCGCTCTGGTCCCGTGACCCGGAGGCGGAGATCCTGCCGGTCGTGCGCGAGCTCGGCATCGGCTTCGTCGCCTACTCGCCGCTCGGCCGCGGCTTCCTCACGGGGGCGATCCGCTCGCTCGACCAGCTCGACGAGAGCGACTTCCGTCGCAACAACCCGCGGTTCGAGGGAGACAACCTCGAGGCGAACATCCGCATTGTGGAGCAGGTGGATGCCGTCGCTCGCGAACTCGACGCAAAGCCCGGTCAGGTGGCGCTCGCGTGGCTTCTCGCCCAGGGTGACGACATTGTTCCGATCCCCGGCACGAAGCGCGTGAGCTACCTCGAGGAGAACGTGGCGGCGGACGCCATCGAGCTGAGCGCGGACCAGCTGGCGACGCTGGACGCGTTGACGGCCCCCGTCGGCGATCGCTACGCCGACATGTCGCCGCTCAACCGCTGACCCACCCCACGTGGAGTGAGCCTGCCGAGATCGTCCCGTCGCGAGCGAAGGGTGGATTTCGACAGGCTCACTCCGCGTCTACGGGCTACGCCACCCCGCGGATCGGCGGGGTGTGGAAGGTGCCGCCGAACACCCGCTCCGAGGCGCCGACGCGGTCGAGATACGGTGTCGCCCCGCCCATCTGGAACGGGTAGCCCGCGCCGAGAATGAGGCAGAGGTCGATGTCCTCGGCGGCCGCGACCACGTCGTCCTCGAGCATGCGGTGGATCTCGTCGGCGAGGCCGTCTTCGATCCGTGTCTGCAGCTGCTGCGCCGTCATCGGCGAGGTGCCGCCCTTGACGATGTCGAGGGCCTTCTTGTCGATGCCCTTGATCTTCCCCTTGGCGTCGCGCTCGAAGATGTGCCCGAGTTCCGCCAGGCGGTGCAGGTTGGCGCTCTCGAAGAACCGGTCGGGGAACGCGGCGTGGTGGGTGTCGAGCACGTGCGCCCCGACCTTCAGCCCGACGAGCTCGAGCAGTTCGAACGGTGTCATCGGGAGGCCGAACGGCTTGGTCGACTGTTCGACGACCTCGAACGGCGTGCCGGTGTCGACGGCGTGCATAGCCTCGCCGAGCACCTTGGCGAGGATGCGGTTCACCACGAACCCCGGAGTGTTCTTCGTGATGACGGCGTTCTTGCGCAGCTTGGCGGCGGTCACCATGGCGGTCGAGAGCGACTCGTCGTTGGTCGCGGGGGTCTTCACGACCTCGATGAGCGGCATCACCGCGACGGGGTTGAAGAAGTGGAACCCGACGAGGCGCTCCGGATGCGCCAGCTTGGCGCCGATCTGCTCCACAGAGAGCGACGAGGTGTTGGTCGCGAGAATGGCCTCGGGGGAGACGTATTTCTCGATCTCCTCGAACACGTCCTGCTTCGCCGCGAGTTCCTCGAAGATGGCCTCGATCACCCAGTCGCAGTCGGCGAAGTCCGCCTTGTCGGTGGTCCCGGTGACGAGCGCCTTGAGCCGGTTGGACTCGTCGGGGGAGATGCGGCCCTTGGCGAGCAGCGCGTCGATCTCCGAGCGGATGCCCGCGACGCCCTTGTCGACCCGGCCCTGGTCGAGGTCGGTGATCACCACGGGAACCTGCAGGCGGCGCACGAACAGCAGGGCGAACTGGCTCGCCATGAGCCCGGCGCCGATGATGCCGACCTTCGTCACCTTGCGGGCGATCGCCTTGTCCGGCGCGCCGGCCGGCTTCTTCGCGCGCTTCTGCACGAGGTTGAACGCGTAGATGCTGGCCTGGAACTGGTCGCCGCTGATGAGCTCGGCGAGCGCCTCGTCTTCGGCGCGGAACCCCGTGTGCTTGTCGGTGTTCTTCGCCGCCTTGAGCAGTTCGAGGGCCTTGTACGGCGACTGCGCGACCTCGCCGATGCGGCTCTTGAGCATCTTCTCGGCGATGCCGATCGCGATGTCCCACTTGACGGCGCGCTCGAGTTTGCCCGGTTCGTTCGGGCGCTTCACCCTGATGCGTCCCGAGATCACCCCGTCGGCCCATGCGATGGAGTCTTCGAGGAAGGTCGCCGGGTTGAAGATCGCGTCGGCGATGCCGAGGTCGAAGGCCTCCTGGCCCTTGAGGGTGCGGTTGTTCTTCAGCGGGTTCTCGACGACGACCTTGAGGGCGTTCTCGATGCCGATGAGGTTGGGGAGAAGCCACGCGCCTCCCCAGCCGGGGATGATGCCGAGGAAGACCTCGGGGAGTGCGAGGGCCGGCATCGAGCGGTCGATCGTGCGGTAGTCGGCGTTGAGGGGGATCTCGACACCGCCGCCGAGGGCTAGACCGTTGATGAAGACGAAGCTCGGTACGCCGAGTTCGCTCAGCTTGCCGAGGGTCCAGTGGCCGAGCTGCGCAAGTTGCTTGGCGACCGCGCGGCTGGGGATGTCGCTGACCTTCGACAGGTCGGCTCCCGCGGCGAGGATGAACGGCTTGCCGGTGACGGCGACGCCGGCGATCTCGCCACGCGACGCGCGCGCCCGCTGCTCGTCGAGCACGCCCGCGAGCTCGAGCAGCGTGACCGGCCCGAGGGTGTTCGGGCGGGTGTGGTCGCGTCCGTTGTCGAGGGTGATGAGGGCGAGGGTCTTGCCGCCGGAGAGGGGGACGTCGCGCACGTAGGAGTGCGTGACGACCTCGTCGCCGGAGATCGCCTTCAGGTCGTCGAAGTCGGCGGCGGTGAATTCGTAGGCCATTACTTCTTGCCCTTCTTGCCCGTGTAGTGCGGGTTCTCCCAGATGACGCTGCCGCCCTGGCCGAGTCCGACACACATGGCGGTGAGGCCGTAGCGCACGTCGGGTCGTTCGGCGAACTGTGCCGCGAGCTGGATCATCAGGCGGACGCCGGATGACGCGAGGGGATGCCCGATGGCGATGGCGCCACCCCACTGGTTGACCCTCGGGTCTTCGTCGTCGATGCCGAAGTGGTCCAGCAGCGAGAGAACCTGCACGGCGAAGGCCTCGTTCAGTTCGAACAGGCCGATGTCGTCGATGGTGAGCCCGGCCTTACGGAGGGCCTTCTCGGTCGACGGGACCGGACCGATGCCCATGATCTCCGGCTCCACACCGGCGAACGCGAAGCTCACCATGCGCATCTTGGCGGTGAGGCCCAGCTCTTTCGCGGCGTCCGCGCTCGCCATGATGCTCACGGTCGCGCCGTCGTTAAGACCGGACGAGTTGCCGGCGGTTACGCGGCCGTGCGGACGGAACGGCGTCTTGAGGGCGGCAAGGCCCTCCATCGTGGTCTCGGGACGCAGCGTCTCGTCGCGGGTCGCGAGCCCCCAGCCCGTCTCGTTGCGGGTGGCGATGGGGATGAGATCGGGCTGCATCTTGCCGTTCTCGTAGGCGGCGAACGCCTTCTGCTGACTGCGCATCGCGAAGCGGTCGGAACGCTCTTTGGTGAGTTGCGGGAACCGGTCGTGGATGCGCTCCGCGGTGTTTCCCATGTTGAGGGCGTCGGCGCTCACGAGCTTCTCCGACAGGAACCGGGGGTTGGGATCGGCGTCGAACCCCATGGGGTGACGGCCCATGTGCTCGACCCCGCCCGCGATGCCCACGTCGTAGGCGCCGAAAGCGATGGCGCCGGCGATGGTCGTCACGCTGGTCATGGCGCCAGCACACATGCGGTCGATCGCGTAGCCGGGGACCGTCTTGGGTAGGCCGGCCAGGAGGGCCGCGGTGCGTCCGAGGGTGAGGCCCTGGTCGCCGGTCTGTGTCGTCGCTGCGATGGCGACGTCGTCGACGCGCTCGGGGGGAAGTGTGGGGTTTCTCTCCATCAGCCCGATCATGGCTTTCACCACCAGATCGTCTGCACGGGTCTGCCAGTACATTCCCTTTTCACCAGCTCGGCCGAACGGGGTACGGACCCCGTCGACGAACACAACTTCAGCTTTCTCGGCCACTTTGCCTCCAACACTTTGAGCGTGTTGTCGATCCTAGGGTGGCCCATTTTGGCCGGAGAATCCGTTGACTGTTTCTACGAAGCGGGTTCGTCGCCCTGCTCGATCGTTTGGCTAGCTTCGACAAAGGCAACCACGATCTTCTGTGCGGTTGCGTCAACCTGCCAGGGCCGCGCTCCGAGCTCCGCGAGCGCCGCGCTGATCGACTCGACCGTGATCTCCGCGGGCGGAGCCCACGCCACCCGGCGCAGTGTGTCGGGGGTCAGCAGGTTCTCGAGCGGGATGTGGAAGAACTCGCTCAGTTCGGTGAGGGATGCGCGGGCGGCCTTGAGGCGCTTGTCGGCCTCGGGGTTGCGGTCGCTCCAGATGCGCGGGGCGGGGATGGACTCGCCGGGGGCACGGGTGGCGGGAAGGTCGGTCGTCGCCATTCCGCGTTCGATCGCCGCCCACCAGCGGTCGAGCTGCGAGCGGCTCGCCCGGCCGGTGAATTCCTTGATGGCGGAAAGATCGCGCTTGGTCGCGGGGAGTGCCTTCGCCGCCGCGGTGAGGGCCGCATCCGGAACCAAACGTCCCGGAGCCGTGTCGATCTCGCGTGCGTAGGCGTCGCGGGCCTCCCACAGCTCACGCGCCACGGCGAGTCCGCGCTGGCCGCGGATCGAGGCGAGCCCGCTCAGGCGGCGCCACGGCTCGACCCGGACGATCGTGAAGTCGCGCTTCGCGACCGAGTCGAACTCCTGGTCGGCGATGAAGGTCTTGCCGTCGGCCTCGAGCAGCTCGCCCATCTTCTCGCGCAGGTCGACGAGCAGTTCCACGTCGAGTGCGGCGTAGACGAGCCAGGCCTGGGGGAGGGGGCGGGTCGACCAGTCGGCGGCCGAGTGCTCCTTTGCGAGATGGATGCCGAGCAGGTCCTCGACCACCGTGCCGAGTCCGACGCGGGGCAGGCCGGCGAGACGTGCGCCGAGTTCGGTGTCGTAGATGCGCTTCGGGTTGAGCCCGATCTCGCGCAGGCAGGTGAGGTCTTGGCTCGCCGCGTGCAGGATCCACTCTTCGTCTTCGATGGCGGCGTTGAGTTCGCTGAAGTCGCCGATGGGCGGCGGGTCGAACAGGAAGGTGCCCGCGCCGCGGCGGAAGATCTGGATGAGGTAGGCGCGCTGCGAGTAGCGGAAGCCGCTGGCCCGCTCGGCGTCGATCGCGATCGGGCCGTGGCCGGCGGCGATCTTCTCGACGGCGGCGAGGTATTCGTCGCGGGTGGCGATCACGTGGACCACGGTGTGCGGGGCCTGGACGGGGGCGTCGGCGAGCGCCGGCGTTTCCTGGGCGCTACTCACGCGACGCTCGACGGGTTGACAACACGCTTACTCCCTCAGCCGTCGGCGGGAAGCCGGCCAGCATGCACAACAGTTCGCTCCAGCCTTCCACATGTGACGTGACGTCGGGGTCGAGCGGGGTCCAGGAGGCCCGCAGTTCGATCTGGGCGCCCTCGCCCTGTTCCTCGAGTTCGCCGAAACCGGTGGAGAGAATGCGCGTCGCGGTGCCGGAGGCGAGGTCGTAGAGCGCGCCGCGGGAGTCGAGCGCGTCGACGAGCCACGACCACGTCACGCTGGCGAGGAACGGGTCGGACCCGATGTCGGTCTCCAGCGGGGCCTGGGCGAAGCATACGATGCGGAAGACGCCGCCCCACGCTTCGGGCGCCGCGGGGTCGTACAGCAGCACGAAGCGCCCGGTGCCATAGTCGGAGTCGGTCGCGTGCTGTGACGGCCTGACGTCCGCGGCGAGCGCGATCGACCAGGGCGCGAGCCCTGTCGGGGCGGGGATTTCGGTCACAACGAGTTCGTCGCGTGGCTTCGCGCGTCGAACGGCCTCGAGGGCAGCCGCGAAGGCCGCCGGGACCGGTGTTCCTGAGAGTGTGTCGGGCACCCCTGAAGACTAGGCTTTATTGGTATTTTCGACGTTGAGGCACGCCGCCTCGCAGGCCGCAAAGATCCGGAGTCCTCCATCGCACATTCAGCCCAGCCCGACTCGGTCGCGGGTCGCATCGTCGGCGGGGTGGCTCTGGGGGTCGTCGGCATCGCCACGCTGTCGTCCGTCGTCGCTGCCGCCCTCACCGTACGCGTCGCCCGCCAGGTGGTCACCCCGCCGAAGACGCGCGAAGAAGACATCAGGGTGATCGCGGTCAGCGACAAGACCATCACTCTCACGGCCACGAAGGACTCGCTGCTGCCCGGGCGCTACGGGCTCTGGTTCGACCAGGGCGAGGGCTATGCCCGCGTCGGGGCTGTCGTCGACGCCACGTCGACCGCCGTGACCCGCGAGCTCATCTCGGTCGACTACGGGGTGCTCGGCCAGGGGGCGCGGGCGCGGCTGAGCGGCTGGTTCTACCTCTCGCCGAAGGAGCTCGGCTACCCCTACAGCGACGTGGAGATCGCCACCGAACTGGGCCCGGCGCCAGCGTGGCTGATCCCGGCCGAACAGCCGGGCGATTCCTGGGTCATCGAGGTGCACGGCCGTGCCGTGCGCCGCTCGGAGACGCTGCGCGCCGTGGAAGTGTTCCGCGAGGCCGGCTACACGTCGCTGCTGGTGTCGTACCGCAACGACGAAGACGCACCGGCGAGTGCCGACGGACGCTACTCGCTGGGGGACTCCGAATGGAAGGACGTCGACGCCGCGCTGGCGTACGCCGTCGCCAACGGGGCCAAGAACGTGGTGCTCATGGGGTGGTCGATGGGCGGGGCGATCGTGTTGCAGACGGCGACGCGGTCGGCGCACGCCCGGTTCATCCGGGGCATTGTCCTGGACTCTCCCGTGATCGACTGGGCCAGCGTCCTCGGCTTCCAGGGCGCCGAGATGCGCCTGCCCGCGGTGGCCAGCAAGGCCGTGCTCGCCGTGATCGGCAACAGATGGGGCAAGCGCCTCACCGGGCAGCACGAGTCGATCGACCTCGCACGACTCGACTTCGTGGCCCGCGCCGACGAGCTGACCTGGCCGATCCTGCTCATGCACAGTGACGACGACGGCTACGTGCCGTCCACCTCGTCGCACGCGCTGGCAGAGGCCCGCCCCGACATCGTCACGTTCGACGCGTTCTCCGTAGCGCGCCACACCAAGCTGTGGAACTACGACGCCGGCCGGTGGAACGTCGACATCGCCGCGTGGCTCGCCGCCCTCGCGCCGAGCGCCGCCGCGACGCGCGAACGCTTCCGCAGGGGCTAGGCGGCCGCCTTCTTCACGACCTGGCGCTTGATGCGGCCGAGCATCGCGGTCATGCCGCGGATGCGCAGCGGGCTGACCGCCTCGGTGAGCCCGAGGTCGGACGGGTAGTCGTCGGGCACCGCGAGCACCTCGTCGACGGACAGCCCGGCGAGCCCCTGCACCAGGATCGACGCGAAACCGCGCGTGGTCGGCGACTCGGCCGGTGCGGTGGCGTACAGGTGGACGGTGCGGCTGTCGTCGACGTCGACGAAGATGAACACGGGGGACTGGCACTCCTCGACCCGCTCGAGCAGGTCGGGGTGCTCCGCATAGTGCGTGGGCAGGGCGGGCAGTTCGTTCGAGAACTCCAGCAACAACTGCAGCCGGTCTTTCAGGCCGAGTTCGGTGAAGTCGGTCTTGATGTCGTCGAGGGCTGCCGGGAGTGTGGCGTTCATCTCTACCTCGCCGCCGGGGCCGTGCCCGGTTCGGTGCCGGTGGCGATGGGCACGCGCACCGCGCTGCCCCACTCGGTCCACGAGCCGTCGTAGTTGCGCACGCCCTCGAAGCCGAGCAGGTGGGTGAGCACGAACCAGGTGTGGCTCGAACGTTCGCCGATGCGGCAGTAGGCGATCACGCTGTCGCCGTCGGCCAGCCCCGCGCCGTCGCGGTAGATCGCGGAGAGCTCGTCGAGCGGCCGGAAGGTGCCGTCGTCGGCCGCGGCCTTGCCCCACGGCACGTTCTGCGCGCTGGGGATGTGGCCGGCGCGCAGTGCGCCCTCCTCCGGGTAGGCCGGGGCCGTCGTGCGCGCGCCGCTGAACTCCTCCGGCGAGCGCACGTCGATGAGCGGGTTGCCGAAGTGGGCGAGGACGTCGTCTTTGAAGGCGCGGATGACACGGTCGTCACGCTCCACGACGGGGTAGTCGACCCGCTCGGCCGACTCGCGGGCCGTCGTGTACTCGCGCCCCTCGGCCTCCCACTTCGCGCGGCCGCCGTCGAGCAGACGCACATCGGCGTGGCCGAACAGGGTGAAGACCCAGAGGGCGTACGCGGCCCACCAGTTGTTCTTGTCGCCGTAGACGACCACCGTGGTGTCGCGGGTGATGCCCTTCGAGCCGAGCAGCTCGGCGAAGGCGGCACCGTCGATGTAGTCGCGCTCGACCGGGTCGTTGAGGTCGGTGTGCCAGTCGATCTTGACGGCGCCCGGGAGGTGGCCGGTCTCGTAGAGCAGGACGTCTTCGTCGCTCTCCACAAAAACGACGCCGGGGGTGTCGAGGTGCGCTGCCGCCCATTCGGTGCTGACCAGTCGCTCCGGGTGGGCGTACTCGGCGAACTTCGGGTGTGTGTCGACCTCGACGGTCATGGGTGCCTCCTGTTAGTGCGGGTGTCCTGCGGCGGCGGTCTAGGCTGAAAGCCGAAACCCCACGCAACGACGATACGCAATAGGTGTGCCGCACGCTGGGAGCCTGCAACTTCGAGACGCATTGGTGACCATGACTAGCGACGCGCCCCGCACCCACGATCATCTCGCCGACCGGCTCCCCACCCTCACGGGCGAGCAGATGGTGGACCACCTCGTGCCCCCGCGCCAGTTCGATACCGCGACCATCGACAGCTACCGTCCCGACCTGGACTACCCCTCGCAGACCGAGGCCGTCTCCGCCGTGCAGTCGTTCATCGCCGCCTGGCGTCCCGGCGGTCTGTTCTCGCGGCGGAGAAACAAGGAGACGCTGCCCGGCCTGTACCTCGACGGCGGTTTCGGCGTCGGCAAGACCCACCTGCTCGCATCGCTCTGGCGCGCCGCCCCCGGCCGTAAGTACTTCGGCACCTTCATCGAGTACACCGCCCTCGTCGGCGCCCTCGGGTATGCGGGCGCCGTGAAGGTGCTCACGGGAGCCTCCCTCATCTGCATCGACGAGTTCGAGCTCGACGACCCGGGGGACACGCGGATCATGTCGCGCCTGCTCGGCGAGCTCGCGGCATCCGGCACCCGCATCGCGGCCACCTCGAACACTCCGCCCAACGCGCTCGGCGAGGGCAGGTTCGCGGCGCAGGACTTCCTGCGCGAGATCGACGCCCTCTCCGCCCAGTTCACGACCATCCGCATCGACGGCCTCGACTACCGCCGCCGCGACATCGAGGGCCACGCGCTGACGCTCGGGCACGACGAACTCGAGGCCGCGGTGGCCCGGTTCAGCGGCGCACTCACCGTCGACCGCTTCGACGACGTGCTCGCCCACCTCGCGAAGGTGCACCCGTCGCGCTATGTCAAACTGCTCGACGGTCTCGACGCCGTCGCCCTCACCGACGTGCACGTGCTCACCAGCCAGACCGATGCGTTGCGCTTCGTGGCGTTCGTCGACCGCCTGTACGACGCGCAGGTGCCCGTGCTGTCGAGCGGCGTCGCGCTCGACCGGGTCTTCCCCGACGACATGCTCGCGGGCGGCTACCGCAAGAAGTACCTGCGCGCGGTATCGCGCCTGATCGCACTCACCTCGGGCGAAGGCCTCTAGCAACCCACGGTGAATTCCCGCCGCCGGGAAACACGATGTTTACACGCGGCGTTCTCGCGTAACACAACGGAAACACGCCCACACAGCCCCTGAAACTTGGCGGCGACAAACTGTGTGCGTACCCGAGGAACCCGTGCGCTCTCGCGAAAAGGTTTGTCTTTCGGTGCATCCTTTGCAAACGTAAGAGAGGTAAAACAATGGATCAAGGCAACACCGCCTTCATTCTCATCTGCGCGGCCCTCGTGCTGCTGATGACCCCTGGTCTCGCGTTCTTCTACGGAGGACTCGTCAAGGCCAAGAGCGTGATCAGCATGATGATGATGAGCTTCGGCGCACTGGGACTCATCGGCGTTCTCTGGGTTCTCTACGGCTACGCCATCGCGTTCCCGGGAGCCGAGGGCACCCTCGCCCCCTGGACCATCGACACCGGCGCGCTCGGTCTCGCCAACCTCCTCGAGACGCCCGAAGACGCGGCCTACCCGCCGCTCGCCTTCGCCGCCTTCCAGGCGACCTTCGCGATCATCACCGTCGCGCTCGTCTCCGGCGCGATCGCCGACCGTGCCAAGTTCGGCGCGTGGATGGTCTTCGCCGGCATCTGGGCCACGGTCGTCTACTTCCCGGTCGCGAGCTGGGTCTTCAACTTCGGCCTCGCCGAAGACGGCAGCTTCGCCTACGGGGGATGGCTGACCCACGGCCTGCAGGACGTCTTCGGCGTCGGCGCGATCGACTTCGCCGGCGGAACCGCCGTGCACATCAACGCCGGTGCGGCAGCTCTCGCCCTGGCACTGGTTCTGGGCAAGCGCGTCGGCTTCGCAAAGGGTGTCAGCGTTCCTCACAACCCGCCGTTCGTGCTCCTCGGCGCCGGTCTCCTCTGGTTCGGCTGGTTCGGCTTCAACGCCGGCTCCGAGCTCGCGGCCGACGGTACCGCGGCCCTCGCGTTCGTCAACACGATCGCCGCCCCCGCCGCCGCTCTGCTGGCCTGGCTGCTCGTCGAGAAGCTCAAGGACGGCAAGCCCACCTCCGTGGGTGCCGCGTCGGGTGCCGTCGCCGGTCTCGTCGCCATCACGCCGGCCTGTGGCTCGCTCACCCCGTTCTGGGCGATCGTGCTCGGGCTCGTCGCCGGCGCCGTCTGCGCCCTCGCGATCGACCTGAAGTTCAAGTTCGGATTCGACGACTCGCTCGACGTCGTGGGCATCCACCTCGTCGGTGGGCTCATCGGAACCCTGTACCTCGGCATCTTCGCCAACGGCACCGGCCTCATCTACAGCGGCGAGTTCACGCAGCTGATCGTGCAGCTCATCGCGGCCCTCTCCGTGCTGGTCTACTCGTTCGTGCTCGCGTTCCTCATCGGGTTCGTCATCGAGAAGACGATGGGCTTCCGCGTCAAGAACGAAGACGAGATCGCCGGCATCGACACCGTTGTACACGGTGAAGAGGGCTACGTTCTCGCCGATGCCCGCTAACTAGCGGGTCTCACCCGACACAGCACTCGGCAGGGGTGCCGTTCTTCGGAGCGGCACCCCTTTCGCGCGCAATACTGCGACACGAATTCGCGGCGGGGCGCATCCGCTCGTATCGTGTCGGTAGCACCCGCCCAGCAAAGGATCCATTATGAAGAACTCCCGTCTCGCCCTCGTGGGCATCGTCGCAGCCACGGCCATCGCCCTCACGGGCTGCCAGTCGGCCGCGACCCCGGACGCCGAGGGCGACGCGGGTGCGGACACGAGCCTCAGCGACGTGCAGGACTCGGGCACGCTGACGATCGGAACCGAGGGCACCTACCGCCCGTTCACCTTCCACGACGAGTCCGGCGACCTCACCGGCTTCGACGTCGAGATCGCCACCGCGGTCGCCGAGAAGCTCGGCGTCGAGCCCGAGTTCCAGGAGACCCAGTGGGACGCCATCTTTGCCGGCCTCGATGCCGGACGATTCGACATCATCGCCAACCAGGTCTCGATCACCGACGAGCGCGAAGAGAAGTACGAACTCTCCGAGCCTTACACCGTGAGCCCCGGCGTCGTGATCGTCGGCAAGGACACGTCGGGCATCGACTCGCTCGAGAGCCTCAGCGGCAAGACGACGGCGCAGTCGCTGTCGAGCAACTGGTACGAACTCGCGGTTGCCAACGGCGCCAACGTCGAATCGGTCGAGGGGTGGGCGCAGGCCGTCGCGCTGCTCGAACAGGGCCGCGTCGACGCGACGATCAACGACAAGCTGACCTTCCTCGATTACAAGGAGACGGATGCGGCCGGAGCAGCTGGACTGAAGATCGCTGCCGAGACCGACGATCCCTCCCGCAACGCCTTCGTCGTCAAGAAGGGCGAATCGGCGCTCATCGAGGCCGTCAACGACGCGCTCGTCGAACTCCGCGCCGACGGTACGCTCGCCGAGATCTCGGAGAAGTACTTCGGGGAAGACGTCACCGAGTGACCGAATCCCAGTGGGAGCTGCTCTGGACGTCGCTCGGGCCGATCGTGTCCGGTGCGCTCACCGGCACGATCCCGCTGGCGCTGACCAGCTTCGTGCTCGGACTGGCGATCGCCCTCGGCGTCGCCCTCGCCCGCCTGTCGCGGGTGCGGGTGGTGTCGGGGGCCGCGCGCGTGTACATCTCGATCATCAGGGGCACGCCGCTGCTGGTGCAGCTCTTCGTGATCTTCTACGGGCTCCCTTCGCTCGGGCTGCTGATCGACCCCTGGCCGAGCGCGATCATCGCGTTCGCCCTCAACGTCGGCGGTTACGCGGCCGAGGTCATCCGCGCCGCGATCCTGAGCGTTCCGGTCGGCCAGTGGGAGGCCGGTCACATGATCGGTATGTCGCGCGCGCAGACGCTGCGCCGGATCATCCTGCCGCAGGCGGCGCGTGTTTCGGTGCCGCCCCTGTCGAACACGTTCATCAGCCTCGTCAAGGACACCTCGCTCGCCTCGCTCATCCTGGTGACCGAGCTGTTCCGACGCGCCCAGCAGATCGCCACCTTCAGCAACGAGTTCATGCTGCTCTACCTCGAGGCGGCGCTCGTCTACTGGCTCATCTGCCTCGTGCTGTCGAGCGGCCAGAACGTGCTCGAGAAGAGATTGGACCGCTATGTCGCCCACTGATCCGACCGGCCCGCCGCTCGTCGCCGTGCACGGCCTCCGCAAGTCGTTCGGTGACAACGAGGTGCTGCGGGGCATCGACTTCGAGGTGCGCCGCGGCGAGGTCGTCGCGCTCATCGGACCGTCGGGCTCGGGCAAAACCACGGTATTGCGCAGCCTGAACGCCCTCGCCGTGCCGGACGGCGGCACGGTCGCCTTCGCCAGCGGCCTCAGTGTCGACTTCACCCAGCCCGTGTCGAAGCGCGACCTGCTCGCGCTCCGCGACCGGTCGGCCATGGTGTTCCAGCACTACAACCTGTTCCCGCACAAGACGGTGATCGAGAACATAATCGAGGGACCCGTGCAGGTGCAGAAGGTCGCGGTCGCGGTGGCGAAGGCCGACGCCGAGCGGCTGCTCGACCGCGTGGGGCTGCTCGACAGGCGCGACAGCTACCCGTTCGAGCTGTCGGGCGGGCAGCAGCAGCGCGTCGGCATCGTGCGCGCGCTCGCGTTGAAGCCCGACCTGCTGCTGTTCGACGAACCGACCTCCTCGCTCGACCCCGAACTGGTCGGCGACGTGCTCGCGGTCATCAAGGAGCTCGCCGACGAGGGCTGGACCATGGTCGTCGTCACCCACGAACTGGCCTTCGCCCGCCAGGTGGCGACCGAGGTCGTGTTTATGGACGGCGGCGTCGTGGTGGAACGCGGGGCGCCGTCGCAGATCCTCGTCGAGCCGACGCAGGAACGCACGAAGCAGTTCCTGCACCGCCTGCTCAACCCGCTGGGCTGACCTCGCGCGTGCCGGTCGCGGTCCCGGTTGCGGAACGCGCGAGCATCGTGCCGCCGGCGACCGCGGCGGGCATGATGACGACGGCGGCGAACGGGATGAAGAATACGAGGTAGGTGGCCATACCGAAGCCGAGCGTCCGCGCCCGGTCGACGCCGAGAGCGCGGCGCTTAGCCGAGCCGTCGAGGCCACGCGCTTCGAACGAGAAGCCGGTGAGTTCGAGCGCCAGCAGCCACCCGCCGGCGGTCGCGCCGAGTACCGGCACGACCGTCTGCCCGATCACCGGGATGAAGCCGAGCACCAGCAGCACGACCGCGATCACGAGGGTGGTCGCGAGCACGCGCACGGCGTCGACCAGCCCGCGCCCGGCGCCGCGCCAGAAGGGCACCTCGACGGGGGAGTCGATGCCGCCGAGTCGCTCCTCGACCTTGCGCGAGATCTTCTCGTAGAACGGGCTCCCGACGGCGAGGGTGATTGCCGCGAAGGTGTACACGAAAACGAGCAGGGCGGCCGCGAGCATCGCGAGCGAGGCGACCGCGCGCACGACGGTGCGCCCGGTCTCGTCCCAGTCGTCGGCGAAGGGGGTGGCCCAGGCCGCCAGCCCGTCGATGTTGCTCGCGAGGGCGACGATGCCGGCCAGGTAGACCGCCGTGACGATCAGCGCGGGGATAGCGCCCATCAGCATGATGCGCGGGTCGGTAAGCCACATCCTGAGGCCCGAACCGAGCAGCCGCACCCCGCCGAGATAGCGGGAGATGAACCGGGGGCGAGGCGAGGTCGTCGAGGGCATGCGCTCATCGTAGGTGAGGGAGGGAACCACAAAGGCCCGGGATCGGAACGATCTCGGGCCTTCAGCGAGGGTGGGCGATACCGGACTCGAACCGATGACCTCTTCGGTGTGAACGAAGCGCGCTACCAACTGCGCCAATCGCCCTCGTGCCGGTCTTGACGACCAGCGACAACGATCATATCGGGTTTTCGACGCCCCTCGCGCGCACGCCAACACCCCCGTATCGCCTTGCATATCCGCCCGGAAATCACGGGATTGAACGCGCTCAAACTTTTATTCGGCAGATATTCGCCTCGAGTTCGCTGGAAACTCCGCGCTCGCCCGCGTAATCTGAGCCGGTACGCGTGTCGTGGATTCGCGCGACGAGAATCTATTGGTTATAGTTTCAAAGCACGCAGAAATGCGCGCAAATGCGGATGTGGCGCAGTGGTAGCGCACAACCTTGCCAAGGTTGGGGTCGCGAGTTCGAATCTCGTCATCCGCTCGAGTGGGAGCAGTCGGTCCGCCGGAGGCTTTCCCGCCTCTGGTGGAGTGGCCGAGAGGCTAGGCAGCGGCCTGCAAAGCCGTCTACACGGGTTCGAATCCCGTCTTCACCTCGTAAGATATAACCGAATAAAGCATGAGCGATTGGCGCAGCGGTAGCGCGCTTCCCTGACACGGAAGAGGTCGCTGGTTCGATCCCAGTATCGCTCACACGAAGAATTGGCCCCGACGAGTTCGGGGCCTTTTCTGCTTAACTCGACCGTCGGTTTAGCCCGGCCGTCTGGCGGTCGCTCCCTCTCGCAACTCAGGCAGATTCTCGGATGCCGCGGCGCCCGGGACGCGAGGGCCGCGGGTTTCCGCACCCCGGGCATCCGCCCCGCTTTTTCCGCCTGAGTTGCGGAGGCGGGTGTTCACGATTCCGGACCGATCGCCCGCGACCGCGGAGCCGCCCCCGCAGATGCACGGGTGTGACGGCCCGGCCGGTGAATCGTCCTGAAGCACGAACACAGAGCGTCGCTCCTTCTCGCAACTCAGGCAGATTTTCGGATGCCGCGGCGCCTGCGACGCGAGGGCCGCGGGTTTCCGCACCCCGGGCATCCGGCCCGCTTTTTCTGCCTGAGTTGCGAGACGGGCAGGGCGGGCGGAAGGGGGCATCGGGCGGCACTAAAGTTGTCAGAATGACTGACCAGAAAACCGGATTCGACCTGTTCACCGAGCGCAGCATCGTTGCCATGCGCGTCAATGGCGAGTTGAGGGATCTGGCGAGCACCGTCAGCGAGTCCGACACGGTCGAGCCTGTCGAGATCTCGAGCCCCGACGGCCTGAACATCCTGCGCCACTCCGCCGCGCACGTGATGGCGCAGGCGGTACAGTCGATCAACCCCGAGGCGAAGCTCGGCATCGGCCCGCCCGTGACCGACGGTTTCTACTACGACTTCGACGTCGAGACGCCGTTCACGCCCGAAGACGTGAAGGCCATCGACAAGGCCATGGAGCGCATCATCAAGCAGGGCCAGCGTTTCCAGCGCCGGGTCGTGACGGATGACGCGGCTCGCGCAGAGCTCGCGGACGAGCCGTACAAGCTCGAGCTCATCGGCCTCAAGGGCGGTGCCGACGGTGCGGCCGAGGCCATCGAGCTGGGCGCCGACAACGAGAGCGTCGAGGTCGGCGGTGCCGAGCTCACGATCTACGACAACGTCGACGCGAAGACCGGCGAGGTCTACTGGAGCGACCTGTGCCGCGGCCCGCACCTGCCCTCCACCCGCCTCATCGGCAACGGCTGGTCGCTGCAGCGCACCGCCGCCGCCTACTGGCGCGGCTCGGAGAAGAACAAGCAGCTGCAGCGCATCTACGGCACGGCGTGGCCGACGAAGGACGAACTGCGCGCATACCAGTCGCGACTCGAGGAGGCCGCCAAGCGCGACCACCGCAAGCTCGGCCAGGAGCTCGACCTCTTCTCCTTCCCCGAGGAGATCGGCTCGGGGCTCGCGGTCTTCCACCCCAAGGGCGGCATCATCCGCGCCGAGATCGAGAACTACATGCGCGAGCGTCTGCTCGCGAACGGCTACGACCTCGTCAACACCCCGCACATCACCAAGGGCCACCTGTTCGAGACCAGCCAGCACCTCAACTGGTACCGCGAGGGCATGTTCCCGCCCATGCACCTCGACGAGGAGGTCGACGCCGAGGGCAACGTCACGCGTCAGGGCCAGGACTACTACCTGAAGCCCATGAACTGCCCGATGCACAACCTGATCTTCAAGGCACGCGGTCGCAGCTACCGCGAGCTGCCGCTCCGCCTCGCCGAGTTCGGCACCGTGTACCGCTACGAGAAGAGCGGCACCCTGCAGGGACTCACGCGCGTACGCGGTCTCACCCAGGACGACGCCCACATCTACGTGACGCAGGACCAGGTCAAGGAGGAGGTCGCGAGCCAGCTCGAGTTCGTCTTCGAGACCCTGCGCGGCTACGGGCTCACCGACTTCTACCTCGAGCTGTCCACCCGCGACCCCGCGAAGTCGGTCGGCACCGACGATCAGTGGGAGATTGCGACGGACACCCTGCGCGAGGTGGCCGAGGCCTCCGGTCTCGAACTCGTCGCCGACCCGGGCGGTGCCGCGTTCTACGGCCCCAAGATCTCGGTGCAAGCGCGCGACGCGATCGGCCGCACGTGGCAGCTCTCGACCGTGCAGCTCGACTTCAACCAGCCCGAACTGTTCGACCTCGAGTACACGGCCTCCGACGGCAACCGGCAGCAGCCGGTGATGATCCACCGTGCCCTGCTCGGTTCGATCGAGCGCTTCTTCGCCATCCTGCTCGAGCACTACGCGGGCGCGTTCCCCGTCTGGCTGTCGCCCGTGCAGGTCATCGGCATCCCCGTGGCCGAGCAGTACGAGGACTACCTGTGGGAGGTCCTCGCGAAGCTCAAGTCGCACGGCGTCCGCGTCGAACTCGACTCGTCGAGCGACCGCATGCCCAAGAAGATCCGCAACGCCACGCTGCAGAAGATCCCGTTCCAGCTCATCGCCGGCGAAGACGACCGCGCGAACAACGCCGTCAGCTTCCGCTTCCGCGACGGACACCAGGAGAACGGCATCCCCGTGGACGAGGCCGTCGAACGCATCCTCGAGTCGATCCGCACGAAGGCGCAGGTCTGATGAAAGACTACGACGGAACCGAGTACGACAACGTCGAGTCGGTCGACGGTTTCGCCGCGGTCCCGGACGCCTTCCAGCGGCTGTGGACGCCCCACCGCATCGCCTACATCGAGAGCGGACAGCAGCCGGCGAAGGACTCGTGCCCGTTCTGCGTCGCTCCGACGCTGAGCGACGAGCAGGCGCTCATCGTGGCGCGCGGCGAGCACGCCTTCGTGCTGCTCAACCTGTTCCCGTACAACAGCGGCCACCTGCTCGTGTGCCCGTACCGGCACGTGTCGACCTACGACGAGGCGACCGACGCCGAGGTCGCCGAGATCGCGAGCCTCACCCAGAAGGCGATGCGCGTGCTCACCGCCACCTCGGGCGCGAACGGTTTCAACATCGGCATGAACCAGGGCCAGCTGGCCGGCGCGGGCATCGCCGACCACCTGCACCAGCACGTCGTTCCCCGCTGGGCGCACGACTCGAACTTCTTCCCGATCATCGCCGGTACCAAGGCGCTGCCCCGTCTCCTCGGCGACGTGCGTGCCGAGGTCGCCGCGGCGTGGCCCGCGTGAGCCGCACCACCCCTCCACAGCACCAGTAGAATTAGGGACCATGAGCACTAGCGAAACGACAGACCAGCAGGGCACCAGCCGCGTCAAGCGCGGACTCGCCGAAATGCTGAAGGGCGGCGTCATCATGGACGTCGTCAACGCCGAGCAGGCGAAGATCGCCGAAGACGCCGGCGCCGTCGCCGTCATGGCCCTCGAGCGCGTCCCCGCCGACATCCGTTCGCAGGGCGGCGTCGCCCGCATGAGCGACCCCGACCTCATCGACGGCATCATCTCCGCCGTTTCCATCCCCGTGATGGCCAAGGCCCGCATCGGCCACTTCGTCGAGGCCCAGGTGCTCGAGGCGCTCAAGGTCGACTACATCGACGAGTCCGAGGTGCTCAGCCCCGCCGACTACGTCAACCACATCGACAAGTGGAAGTTCGACGTGCCGTTCGTCTGCGGCGCCACCAACCTGGGCGAAGCGCTGCGCCGCATCACCGAGGGTGCCGCCATGATCCGCTCGAAGGGCGAGGCCGGAACCGGCGACGTCTCGGAGGCCACCAAGCACATCCGCACCATCAAGGGCGAGATCGCGGCCCTCTCGGCCAAGACGCACGACGAGCTCTACGTCGCGGCAAAAGAACTGCAGGCGCCCTACGACCTCGTGCTCGAGATCGCCCGCACCGGAAAGCTCCCCGTGGTGCTGTTCACCGCCGGCGGAGTCGCGACCCCGGCCGACGCCGCCCTGATGATGCAGCTCGGCGCCGACGGCGTGTTCGTCGGCTCGGGCATCTTCAAGTCGGGCGACCCGGCCAAGCGTGCCGCCGCCATCGTGCGCGCGACGACGTTCTTCGACGACGCCGCCGTGATCGCCGACGCGTCGCGCGGACTCGGCGAGGCGATGGTCGGCATCAACGTGTCCGACCTCGCGGCCCCGCACCGCCTCGCAGAGCGCGGCTGGTAGGCAACGCTGAGCGTGACGACTGACCGGCCGATAGGCGTTCTGGCCCTGCAGGGCGATTTCCGCGAACACCTGGCGATGTTCGGGGAACTCGGGGTCGAGGCCGTCTCCGTGCGCCGCCCCGAAGACCTGGAGCGGGTGGCGGGGCTCGTCATTCCGGGCGGCGAGTCGACCGTGATGGACAAGCTCAGCCGCCTGTTCGGTCTTGCCGGACCGCTCAAGGCGGCCGTGGCATCCGGTCTGCCCGTCTACGGGACCTGCGCGGGACTGATCATGCTTGCCGACACCGTGCGCGACGCGATCGACGGACAGCAGACCATCGGCGGGTTCGACGTCGTGGTGCGGCGCAACGCCTTCGGGTCGCAGCTCGACTCCTTCGAGACCGACCTCGACGTGCCGGTGCTGGGCGACGAGCCCGTGCACGCGGTGTTCATCCGCGCGCCGGTGGTCGAGACCGTCGGCGAGGGCGTGACGGTGTTGTCGGCACTCGACGACGGCCGCATCGTCGCGGTGGAGCAGGGCAACCTGCTCGGCACCTCGTTCCACCCGGAGATCACGGGGGAGACGCGGTTCCACGAGTACTTCGTCGAGAAGGTGCGCGCCCGGGTCTGACGGCGTGCGACAGTGGGCGTATGAAGTTCTACTCAGACTTTGCCGCCCAGCGTTCCCGCCAGATCACCGTCGACGTGCTCGCAATCGCCTTTATGGCGGCGTGGATCTGGCTCGGGGTGTTCGTGCACTCGCTCGTGATCGGGCTGACCGATTTCGGCGTGCAGATGGAGCAGGCGGGTGCCGGCTTCCGCGAGACGATGACTGACGTGGGCGAGAACCTCGGGGGAGTGCCCCTCATCGGCGGCGGCATCCGCGGCCCGTTCGACAACGCGAGCGTCGCGGGTGCGACGCTCGAGGCGGCCGGCGCCAGCCAGCAGGTGGCGGTGCAGAACCTCGCCCTGGGACTCGGTCTGGGCATCGCGGTGCTCCCCGTGCTCGCGATCCTCGTGCTCTGGCTGGTGCCGCGCCTGCGGTTCGCTCGCCGGGCGGCCACGGCACGGCGCCTCGTGTCGGCCGGTGCCGGTCTCGACCTGCTCGCGCTGCGGGCGCTCACGACGCAGCGCCTCACGACGCTAGGCGCCATCGACGCCGATCCGATGGCCGCGTGGCGACGGGGCGACGAGGCCGTGATGCGGTCGCTCGCGGCGCTCGAACTCAAGTCGTCGGGAGTTCGGCTCACCTGAGGATATGGCGGCCCCGCCCGCGCCGGTTGGCTAGAATATTCAGCATGTCAGGCCACTCCAAATGGGCAACCACCAAGCACAAGAAGGCGATCACCGATTCGCGCCGTGCAAAGTCGTTCGCCAAACTCATCAAGAACATCGAAGTCGCAGCCAAGATGGGCGGTGCAGACCTCTCGGGTAACCCGACCCTGGTCGACGCCATCCAGAAGGCCAAGAAGACCTCGGTACCCAACGACAACATCGACCGCGCCGTCAAGCGTGGTGCCGGACTCAGCGGCGAGTCGGTCGAGTACACGACCATCATCTACGAAGGCTACGGAGCCAACGGCGTCGCGATGCTCATCGAGTGTCTCACCGACAACAAGAACCGCGCGGCCGCCGACGTGCGCGCCATCATGACGCGCAACGGTGCAGCCCTCGCCGACCCGGGCAGCGTCGCCTACAACTTCAACCGCAAGGGCGTCATCTCGATCGCCGCGACCGACGGTGTCAGCGAAGACGACATCCTCGAGGCCGTGCTCGACGCCGGCGCCGAAGAAGTGAAGAACCACGGCGGCGGCTTCGAGGTCATCACCGACCCGTCGCACCTCGTCTCCTCGCGCAAGGCCCTTCAAGACGCCGGCATCGACTACGACTCCTCGGAGCTCGAGTTCGTGCCCAACCTCACCATCGAGGTCGACGCCGAGACCGCCCGCAAGATCTTCCGACTCATCGACGCGCTCGAGGATTCCGACGACGTGCAGAACATCTTCGCCAACTTCGAGATCACTCCCGAGGTCCAGGCCCAGCTGGACGAAGACTAGACACCGATGACGCTCCGGGTGCTGGGCATCGACCCAGGCTTGACCCGGTGCGGCGTCGGTGTGGTGGATGTCACGTCGACGCGCAAGGCGTCGCTGGTGCACTACGGGGTCATCCGCACACCGCCGGAGATGCCGCTCGAGCAGCGCCTGCTCATCATCGGCACGCAACTCGCCGAGCTGATCGACGAGCACGCGCCGCACGCGGTGGCGCTCGAGCGGGTGTTCGCCCAGCACAACGTGCGCACCGTGATGGGAACCGCGCAGGCCAGCGGCGTCGCCATGCACATGGCGGCCTCGCGCGGCCTCGCCGTCGGCCTGCACACACCCAGCGAGGTGAAGGCGGCCGTCACCGGGTACGGCGCCGCGGAAAAGGCCCAGGTCGGCCTGATGGTCGCGAAGATCCTCGGACTCGACGACGTGCCGAAACCCGCGGACGCCGCTGACGCGCTTGCGCTGGCCATCTGCCACGCGTGGCGCGGGGGAGTCGCAACGGCGGCCAGCCGCGCGGGCGCCGGCCCCGGGAAGACGGGCGCCGTGGCATCCGGCTCTCTCACGCCAGCGCAGAGCGCGTGGCGCGCGGCCGAGTCGGCGGCCAAACGTAGGCTGGGAGCATGATTTCTTCCGTGCGAGGCACAGTGCTCGCAGCCCAGGGTTCCACCGCGGTCATCGAGGTCGGGGGAGTGGGCCTCGCCGTGCAGGTGACGCCGCAACAGGCGATCGGCCTGCGCGTCGGTCACGAGGCGACCCTTCGCACCACCCTCATCGTGCGCGAAGACGACCTCAGCCTCTACGGCTTCGCCGACGCCGAAGAACTCGCCGTGTTCGACCTCCTCCGCAGCGTCACCGGTGTCGGCCCGCGCAGCGCCATGGGGGTGCTCGCCGCGCTCGACCCCAACGAGATCGCGCGTGCGATCGCCGCCGAAGACGACGCGGCCTTCCGCAAGGTGTCGGGCATCGGGCCGAAGACCGCCAAGCTCATCGTGGTGTCGCTCGCGGGCAAGCTCGCCGTCGTGCCGCAGTCCCAGGCCGCCGCGCGCCCCGCCGCCGCGCCCGTCCGCGACAGCGTGCTGCTCGCGCTCATGGGCCTCGGCTGGCCCGAACGCTCCGCCGTCGTCGCCGTCGACGAGGCGATGCTCGCCGCCACCGACCTGGAACGCGAAACCATGCCGAGCCTGCTGCGCATCGCCCTCGCCCAGCTCGGACCACAGGGGGCGACGAAGTGACTCCCGCCGACGACATCATCAGCGTCGAACCAGAATCGGATGCCGAACTCGCCTTCGAGGGAGCGTTGCGACCGCAGTCGCTCGCCGAGTTCGTCGGCCAGCAGAAGGTCCGCGGCCAGCTGCAACTCCTGCTGCAGGCCGCCTCGATGCAGGGACGCACGGCAGACCACATCCTGTTCGCCGGACCCCCCGGCCTCGGCAAGACCACACTCGCGATGATCGTGGCGCACGAGAGCGGACGCCCGCTGCGCATGTCGAGCGGGCCCGCCATCCAGCACGCCGGAGACCTCGCCGCCGTGCTGTCCTCGCTCGTCCCCGGCGAGGTGTTGTTCATCGACGAGATCCACCGCATGGCACGCTCCGCGGAAGAGATGCTCTACCTGGCGATGGAAGACTTCCGCATCGACATCATGGTGGGCAAGGGCGCCGGCGCGACGTCGATCCCGCTCGACCTCGCGCCCTTCACCCTCGTCGGCGCGACCACCCGTTCCGGCATGCTGCCCAACCCGCTGCGCGACCGGTTCGGCTTCACGGCACACCTCGAGTTCTACGAATCCAGCGAGCTCGAGCAGGTGCTCGTCCGCGCCGCGCACATGCTGCAGCTCGACATCGAGCGCCCCGCCCTCGCCGAGATCGCCGGTCGCAGCCGCGGAACCCCGCGCATCGCTAACCGGCTGCTGCGCCGCGTGCGCGATTACGCCATCGTCACGGGCAAGGGCGCGGGCATCGACGCGGTGAATGCGGCGCTCGAGTTGTACGACGTCGACGAACTCGGGCTCGACCGGCTCGACCGCGCCGTGATGAACATCGTGCTGAACCGTTTCGACGGGGGACCGGTGGGACTCAACACGCTGGCCGTATCCGTCGGAGAGGAAGCCGAGACGATCGAGGCGGTCGTCGAGCCCTTCCTGGTTCGCATCGGCCTGCTCATTCGCACCCCGCGCGGTCGCGTCGCGACCCGGGAGGCCTGGAAGCACTTCGGACTGACCAAACACGAAGCGGGCACGCACAACCAGCCGCTGTTCGGCGATGAACTATAATTTGGGTGGCCCCTCAGCTTGACTCCCCTAGACTGACCCGGCCCCCACGCTTTCCGAGAGGTTTTCCCATGAACGACACCTTCCTTAACATCGCCCTCGTCGTAGTACTGGCGCTCTTTGTCATCTACGCGTTCCGCAACAGCCGCAAGAACAAGGCCAAGCAGGAGGAGCTCAAGGCGCAGATCGTTCCCGGCGTCGAGGTCATGACGAACTTCGGACTGTTCGGCACGCTCGTCTCCGTCGACGAGGTCAGCAACGTGGCCGAGCTCGAGGTATCGCCCGGCAACATCGTGCGCGTGCACCGCCAGACCCTCGCGAAGGTCGTGACCGAGGCCGACTCCACCGTCAGCGGCGTCAGCACCGGCGAGCCGCGCTCGGTCGAAGAGGCCATGGAGATCGCGAACCGCGAGGCCGAGGCCCGCGAGAAGGCCGCGAACCCCGAATTCGGCGAGCTCGCCGAGCCCGCAGAGAAGCCGGCCGAGGAGATCATCGTCGTCGAGCCCGTCGTCGAAGAGCCCGCCGTCGATGGCGAGCCGGTCAAGAAGCCCGTGCGTCGTGCGTCCACCAAAAAGGTCGACGAGTAACAACTACTACCCCTGGGTGCTGGCGTCCGCGAGGGCGCCATCTGAGTGTCAGGCGCAATTCCGCGTCTCCATAGAAAGCTGAGTCCGTACGTGGCAAGAACCACCCCGGTAAAGAAGGCCTGGCGTTCGCTGGCCTGGCTCACCGTCATCATTGCTCTGCTAGTGGGCATCAACGGAGCCGGTGTCGCGTGGGCCAACTGGTCGTGGACGCCGAAGCTTGCCCTCGACCTCGAGGGCGGCACGCAGATCATCCTCGCGCCTCAGCTGGAAGACGGGCAGGATGTCACGCCCGAACAGTTGAACCAGGCCGTGTCGATCATCCGCGACCGCATCGACGCCAGCGGTGTTTCCGAGGCCGAGATCACCACCCAGGGCGACCAGAACGTCGTCGTCTCGATCCCCGGCACCCCCGACAAGGCCACCCTCGACCGCATCCAGTCGTCGGCCAAGCTCGAGTTCCGCCCGGTGCTGTCGACCGAAGCGGCGGCCACCTCGGCCGTCGGCGACGACGGCTCGACCGCCACGCCGACTCCCACTGACGCCGCGAGCCCGTCGCTCGAGTCAACGCCGAGCGTCTCGCCCACCGACGCGAGCGACGCCAACTGGATCACGCCGGCTCTCGCCGACCAGTACACCAACTTCGACTGCGCGAACCTCGACGCGGAGGGCGCGAACGTGGCGCCCGCCGACCAGCCGCTCGTCACGTGCGACTCGACTGGCACGTACAAGTACATCCTCGGCCCGACCGAGGTCGCCGGTTCGACCATCAGCGACGCGACCAGCGGACTGGTGCTCAACAGCCAGGGCGTCAGCACCGGTGCGTGGGGCGTCAACATCGTGTTCGACGCCGAAGGCACCGAGCAGTTCGCCGACGTCACGACGCGCCTCTTCGGCTACGGCGTCGGGGACGTGCGCAACCAGTTCGCCATCGTGCTCGACGGCCGTGTCATCTCGGCACCGTCCACGAACGCCGCGATCACCGACGGCAAGCCGCAGATCAGCGGGTCGTTCGACCAGGAGACCGCCAAGACCCTCGCCGACCAGCTGAAGTTCGGCGCGCTGCCCATCGGCTTCGAGGTGCAGAGCTCCGAGGTCATCTCGTCGACCCTCGGTTCGTCGCAGTTGCAGAGCGGCCTCATCGCCGGTCTCATCGGCCTCATCCTCGTGTTCGGCTACTCGCTCTTCCAGTACCGGCTGCTCGGCCTGGTCACCGTCGCCTCGCTCGTCGTGGCCGCGATAGTCACCTACTTCGTGATCGTGATCATGTCCTGGCGCGAGGGCTACCGCCTGTCGCTCGCCGGTGTCGCCGGTCTGATCGTGGCCATCGGTTTCACGGCCGACTCGTTCATCGTCTACTTCGAGAGAATCCGTGACGAACTGCGCGACGGCCGAGCGCTCGTCTCCGCGGTCGAGGCCGGCTGGAAGCGTGCCCTCCGCACGATCTTCGCCGCCAAGGCCGTCAACCTGCTGTCTGCCGTGGTGCTCTTCATCCTCGCGGTCGGCAACGTGCGTGGATTCGCGCTGACCCTCGGTGTCACGACGATCATCGACGTCATAATCGTGGTGCTCTTCACCCACCCGGTGCTACAGCTGCTCGCCACCACCAAGTACTTCTCGTCGGGCCACCCGATGAGCGGCCTCGACCCGAACGCCCTCGGCGCCGTCTACCGCGGTCGCGCCCAGTTCCGCACCCCCACCCCCGCCACGTCCAAGGCCGGTGCCGCCAAGGAGGCTGCCCGCCGCCAGACGATCGCCGAACGCAAGGCCGCAGAGCTCGCCGGCGCCTCGAGCGATAGCAACGTTGATCGGAAGGACTCCTGATGGGCGGCTTCGCCAAGTTCGGCAATGACCTCTACACGGGGGAGCGGTCGTTCAACTTCGTCGGCAAGCGTCGCCTCTGGTACATCATCGCCGCCGTGATGATCCTCGCGTCGATCGTGGGCCCCGCGCTCCGTGGCGGGTTCGTGTTCGGCATCGAGTTCCGCGGCGGATCCGAGTTCCAGGTCTCCGACATCGCGAACCTCGACACCGACCCCATCGCGAACCAGGACACGGCGACGGCCACGGTCGAATCCATAGTCCCGGATGCTTCGCCCCGCGTTACGACCGTCGGTGACAGCGGTATCCGGGTTCAGACCGAACAGCTCACCCAGGAAGAGTCCGACACCCTCGCCGGCGCCCTCGCGGAGACATTCGACGTTCCGGCCACCCAGGTGACCGCCTCGTTCATCGGCCCGTCGTGGGGTGCCGACATCACGACGTCGGCCGTGCGCGCGCTCGTGGTGTTCATCATCCTCGCCGCGATCGTGATGGCGCTCTACTTCCGCACCTGGAAGATGTCGGTCGCGGCGATCGTCTCGCTGCTGCACGACATCATCATCACCGCGGGTGTCTACGGCATCCTCGGGTTCGAGATCACGCCGTCGGCGGTGATCGGATTCCTCACGATCCTCGGCTACTCGCTGTACGACACGGTGGTGGTGTTCGACAAGATCCGCGAGAACACGGCGGAAGACGGTCCGGCCTCCAGCCGCACCTTCGGCGAATCCGTCAACCTCGCGGTCAACCAGACCCTCGTGCGCTCGATCAACACCGGTGTCGTCGCCGCGCTGCCCGTCGGCGCGATCCTCTTCATCGGAGCGGTCGTGCTCGGTGCCGGGACCCTGCGCGACATCGCCCTGTCGCTGTTCATCGGCATCCTGATCGGCACCTACTCGACCATCTTCATCGCCGCCCCGCTCTACGCGCAGCTGCGCGAGAACGAGCCCGCCATCCTGAAGCAGACCAAGCGCCTGCAGACGGCTCGTGCCGCCAGCGTGAAGACGCCGGTCAGCACGGTCGAGACGGCCAGCTAACGCGCGACTACTATTGGCAAATGAGGCGCGCATGACCGAGACATCCAACACGACGGCGTCTTTGCGCAGCCTCATCCCGAGGATCTTCTCCCGGGCTCAGCCCGCCGGCGCGGTCGACCGTCTCATCAAGACGGTGCGGTTGCACCATCCGAAGGCCGATATCGCGCTCATCGAGCGCGCCTACGCGGCGGCGGAACTCGCGCATCGCGGACAGAAGCGACGCAGCGGCGAGCCCTACATCACCCACCCGGTCGCGGTCGCGCAGATCCTCGCCGATCTGGGCATCGGGTCGAAGACCGTCGCTGCGGCGCTGCTGCACGACACCGTCGAAGACACCGACTACGCGCTCGAGACCCTGCGCCACGACTTCGGCGAAGAAATCGCGATGCTCGTCGACGGCGTCACAAAACTCGACAAGCTGAAGTACGGCGACAGCGCTCAGGCAGAGACCGTGCGCAAGATGGTCGTCGCCATGTCGAAAGACATCCGCGTGCTCGTGATCAAGCTCGCCGACCGCCTGCACAACGCCCGCACCTGGGGCTTCGTGAGCGAAGAGACGGCGACCCGCAAGGCGAAGGAGACGCTTGAGATCTACGCGCCCCTCGCGCACCGTCTCGGCATCCAGACCATCAAGTGGGAGCTCGAAGACCTCTCGTTCTCGGTGCTCTACCCCAAGCTCTACGTCGAGATCGAGAGCCTGGTGCGTCAGCGCACGCCGCAGCGCGAGGAGTTCGTGCAGCAGGTCATCGAGTCGGTCAACGACGACCTCAAGGCGTCGAAGATCAAGGGATCGGTCGCGGGTCGGCCGAAGCAGTACTACTCGATCTACCAGAAGATGATCGTGCGCGGCCGCGAGTTCGACGAGATCTACGACCTCGTCGGCATCCGTGTCCTCGTCAACTCGGTGCGCGACTGCTACGCCGTGCTCGGATCGATCCACGCGCGCTGGAATCCGATCCCTGGCCGGTTCAAGGACTACATCGCGACGCCGAAGTTCAACCTCTACCAGTCGTTGCACACCACGGTCATCGGACCGCAGGGGCGACCTGTCGAGATCCAGATCCGCACGCAGGAGATGCACCAGCGCGCCGAGTTCGGCGTCGCCGCGCACTGGAAGTACAAGGAGCGGGTCAACGGCGGCCGCGGCGCGTCCACCGCTCTGCAGGACGACGGCGACATGGCCTGGCTCGCGCACATCTCCGACTGGGAAGCCGAGACGAGCGACCCCGACGAATTCCTCGACTCCCTGCGCTTCGAGATCGGTGCCAAAGAGGTCTACGTCTTCACTCCGAAGGGCAAGGTCATCGGACTGCCCGCCGGCGCGACCCCCGTCGACTTCGCGTACGCCGTGCACACCGAGATCGGCCACCGCACGATGGGTGCGAAGGTCAACGGCAGGCTGGTCCCGCTCGAGAGCGAACTGCACAGCGGCGACTCCGTCGAGGTCTTCACCTCGAAGAACCCCGACTCCGGCCCGAGCCAGGACTGGCTGAACTTCGTCAAGTCGCCCCGGGCGCGCAGCAAGATCCGCGGCTGGTTCACGAAGGAACGCCGCGACGAGGCCATCGAGCAGGGCCGCGACGCGATCGCCCGAGCCATGCGCAAGCAGAACCTGCCGCTGCAGAAGCTGATGAGCCAGGACTCGTTCAACGACGTCGCGGCCCAGATGCGCTACGAAGACGTCTCGGCGCTGTACGCCGCCGTCGGCGAGGGGCACGTCTCCACGCAGTCGGTGATCGAGAAGGTACTCGCGGCCATCGCGACCGAGGTCGACAACGAGGATTCCGAGGTCACCTTCGCCTCGCAGCGCCGCTCGAGCAAGATCCGCAACGCCGACTCCGGCGTTCTGGTGCGAGGCGCTCCCGACATCCTCGTCAAGCTCGCGAAGTGCTGCACGCCCGTGCCCGGCGACACCATCGTCGGCTTCGTCACGCGCGGCGCCGGCGTCTCGGTGCACCGCGCCGACTGCAAGAACGTCAAAGAGCTCATGACCGAGCCCGAGCGCATGATCGACGTGGAGTGGGCGCCGTCGTCGAAGAGCCTGTTCCTCGTGCAGATCCAGGTCGAGGCCCTCGACCGTTCCGGGCTGCTGTCAGACGTCACCCGGGTACTCAGCGAGAACCACGTCAACATCCTGTCGGCGACCGTCTCCACCTCGAACCAGCGGCTCGCGATCTCGCGCTTCGTGTTCGAGATGGGCGACACGACGCACCTCGACCGCGTGCTCAACGCCGTGCGCCGAATCGACGCGGTCTACGACGTCTACCGCGTCAACTCGGGCTAGCGAACACCGACAGGAGGCGCGACCAGGCCAGCTTCTTGGCCGGCAGGTTGCGTCTCCGGTCGAGCGCCTGACGGCAGTGTGCCACCGTGAGGTCGTCGAGTGCGATCAGCGCCCGGGCGATCCCGCGGTCGGCGTCGGTGTAGTCGTCGCCGAAACGCGCCAGGTCGACGAGCGTGCGCAGGGGAGTGGTGACCCGCAGAGTCGCGACGTACGCATACTCGTCGGGCGCTATCGTCACCTCGCGTACGGTGCTGCGCGCCGGCACCGGAGGGCGGGCACGTGCGTCTTTGCTGGCGCACAGCTGGTGGCGCAGCGGCGGATCGGGCATCGCGCCCCAGATCCAGGCCGCGGTGGCACGCTCGGCAATGAGCCGCCCCGGCCAGAACCGCCCGGCGGCCGTTGCCCGTTCGAGCGGGCCGACCCCGACGTCGATCGGCAGGAACGCCTCGTCGGCGCCGAAGAGTTCGCCGTCGAGCCGGGCGGCGCAGAGTTCTGCAAGGGGGAGGTCTCCCGCATGCAGAACGGGGGCGAGTCGAGACATGAACCGATAGTGCTACCGGTGGATGTCGACTCGCCCCCGTTCTGGTGATCGGTGCGAAGGTGCCGTCTGTGGATATCGCGGCCGTCTAACCGCTAGTTCTTGATCGCGCCCAACCAGAGCTTGCGGGCATCCAGCGCTTCCTGCGCGTCGGCGATCTTCTTCTTGTCTCCGCTGGCCTGCGCGTCCGCGAGTTCGCGTTCGAGCTTGGCGATGGCATCCTGCAGCTGGCTCGCGAGTCCTTCGGAACGAGCCTGCTTCTCGGGGTTGCTCTTCTGCCAGTGGTCCTCGTCGAGCTTGCGCACGGCCGCTTCGACCTTGCGCAGGCGGTCGTCGACCGTCTTGACCTTGTCGCGCGGAACCTTGCCGATCTTGTCCCAACGGCGCTGCACCGAGGTAAGGGTCTCTTTGGCCTTCACCCGGTCGGTCGCGGTGAGCAGGGGCTCGGCTTCCTCGAGCAGCTCGAGCTTGAGGGCGAGGTTCGCCTCGAACTCGACGTTGTCGACGGCCTCCACCTCGGACTTGGCCGAGTAGAGCTCGTCGCCGGCGGCCTTGAACTTGGCCCAGAGCGAGTCGTCGAGCTTCTTGCCGGCACGACCGGCGAGCTTCCACTCGTCGAGCAGACCGCGGTAGGCGGGGATGCCGTCGACGCCCTTGCTGACGAGGGCTTCCGCCTTCTCGACGAGCTCCTGCTTGCGGGTGCGCGCGTCGCGGTGCACGGCGTCGAGTTCGGAGAAGAACGCCTTGCGGTGCGTGTCGATGGTCGAGCGGGCGGCGCGGAACCGCTTCCACAGCTCGTTGCTCTCGTTCTTGGGGAGGCGGGGGCCGTCGGCCTGGTGCTTCTGCCAGCGTGCGAAGATCTCGTCGATCGCCGCGGTCACCTGCTTCCACTGCGCCTTGGCCGGGTCTTGCGCGGCAAGCGTCTCGGCCTCGACGACGATGGCGGTGCGTTCGGCGACGGCTGCGGCGACGGCGGCCTTGCTCTCCTCGTTCTGCTTCTCGGTCAGCTCGCTCACGGTGCCGCTGAGGGCCTCGAGGCGGCGCTGCAGCGACGCGAGGTCGCCCACGGCGTTGGCTGTCGCGATCGTCGACGACAGCGCCTTGACCGCCTTCGAGACGTCGGCGGCCGACGCGGCGCGCTTGGTGCGTTGTTCGAGCAGCGTCACCTGGCCGGCCAGCTCGACGTACTTACGCTCGAAGTACGCGAGTGCTTCTTCTGGGCTGCCGTCGGGGTACTGACCTACGGCGCGCTCGCCTGATTCTTCGCGGACGTAGACAGTGCCTGTCTCGTCGACGCGTCCCCAGGGAGCCTGATCGTTTGATGCCACGTGATTTCACCTTGCTTCTCGTGCCAGTAGCTGCTGACTGACCATGTTCCAGCCTATGCCACTCGCATAGCGCGGAAAGATGCGAGAACGGTTCTTATTGGATTGTTGCGGCGGTGATCGTGGTCGGGACGACGGGAGCGCCGTCGGCCGCGCCGTCGACGATGCCACCGTCGACGATGCCGGTCTGCAGCTGGTCGAGTCCGCTGGTCACCAGACCGACCACCGTGTAGCCACCCGCGCTGTCGGAGGGAATCGTCGTGTCGCCGAAGACGATGAAGAACTGGTGGCCGTTGCTGTAGGCGTCCTCACCGACACGGGCCATGGCGATGGTGCCCGTCGGGTAGACCTCGTCGGCCGGCGCGTTTTCGATCGGACCGAATGAATAGGATGCATCGCTGGCGCCCGTTCCATCGAGCGAGCCGCACTGCAACACCTTGAAGCTGTCGCTGTCCGCGAGGCGGTGGCAGGTCTTGCCGACGAGGTAGCCGTTTCGGATGTCGCCGATGAGCGAGGCCGCGGCCTGCGGGGCGAGGGCGCCGTCGAGGGAGATACCGAGCGGGATGTCGTTGAGGGTCATCTCGCCGGTCCAGGTGCGCGCCTCGGCGGTGTCGGCGGCCGGCACGTCGCCGACGTTCTCACCCGTGGCTTCGGGGGTGGCGCTGGCGCTCGGCGTGGCTTCGGGAACGCCGGGGCCCGCGGAGAAGTAGAAGATCTGCGTGGCGGCCGCGAGGGCGATGACGACGAGGGCTCCGAGAACGGCGATGATGTTGTCGCGACGGCGGCGCTTGACCCGGTGCTCGTGCACGCCCTGTCGGGCGTTGTAGAGCTTCAGGCGCTCGCGTGCCTCGCGTGCCTCGCGTTCCTGGTTTTTGTTCGAAGCCACAATTTCTCCTACAGAACGTTCGACGGCCCGATGCCTCGATGAACTTTACGGTGGCGGGCGCGCACCGGCCAAATGCGTGTCGCCGGGCGCGGTTAGCATTGTGCACATGAGCGCCCAGCCAGGACTTCGCAGCGGGGCGACGCCTCTCGCGGTGCGCATGCGTCCCACCTCCCTCGACGAAGTGGCCGGTCAGCGCCACCTGCTGCGGCCCGGCTCGCCCCTCGTCAGCCTCGCCACCGACAAGTCCGGCGAACAGGGGTCGGTCTCGATCATCCTGTGGGGGCCTCCCGGAACCGGCAAAACGACGCTGGCCAAACTCGTCGCCCACAGCTCGGGTCGCAACTTCGTCGAGTTGTCGGCCGTCACGGCCGGCGTGCGTGACGTGCGCCAGGTCATGGAGGAGGCGCTCTCGCGCCGCGACCTGTACGGCATCTCCACCGTGCTCTTCCTCGACGAGATCCACCGCTTCACCAAGGCGCAGCAAGACGCTTTGCTGCCCGGTGTCGAGAACGGCTGGGTGATCCTCGTCGCCGCCACCACCGAGAACCCGTCGTTCTCAGTGATCTCGCCGTTGCTGTCCCGGTCGCTCCTGCTCACGCTCGAGCAGCTCACCGACGACGATCTCGGGGCCGTCATCGACCGTGCGGTCTCCGACCCGCGCGGCCTCGACGGCAGTGTCGTGCTCGACCCCAGCGGGCGCGAAGCGATCATCCGCCTCGCTTCCGGCGACGCGAGGCGCGCGCTCACCGCACTCGAGGCATCCGCGCTCAGCGCCTCCGGGGAGTCCGTCGCAGCGCAGGCCGAGTACGACCGCGAGACGGCGACGCTCGAATACGAAAACGAAGACGAAGACGAAGACGCGGATGACACGCCGGCGGCCCCCGCGCGGGAGTTGCCGATCGTCACGGGTGACACCGTGTCGCGGGCGGTCGACCGTGCCCTGCTGCGCTACGACCGCCAGGGCGACGAGCATTACGACGTCATCAGCGCGTTCATCAAGTCGATCCGGGGTTCCGACGCCGACGCCGCCCTGCACTACCTAGCGCGCATGATCGAGGCCGGGGAAGACCCGAGGTTCATCGCCCGCCGCATCATCATCAGCGCGTCGGAAGACATTGGCCTCGCCGACCCGCAGGCGCTCGTGATCGCGGTCGCCGCCGCCGACGCCGTGCAGTTCATCGGCATGCCGGAGGGGCGCATCCCGCTCGCGCAGGCCGTGGTCTACCTCGCGACCGCTCCGAAGTCGCCGGCCTCGTACATCGGCATCGACAAGGCCATCGCCGACGTGCGGGCCGGCAAGATCGGCCGCGTGCCCAAGCCGATCCGTGACGCGCACTACGCGGGCGCTAAGAAACTCGGCCACGGCAAGGGCTACCTGTATCCCCACGACTACGACATCGGGGTGGTGCAGCAGCAGTATCCGCCGACCGAGCTGCTGGGGGCGAAGTACTACGAGCCCACCGAACACGGCAACGAGCGCGAGGTATTCGCGCGGTGGGCGAAGCTGCGGCGGATCATCCGCGGCAAATGACCGCCAGGCGCGACGTTCGTGCTAATCTTGACCCCGCCTGATATCGGTTGTTCGCGCACGGCTGCTGCGAACTCCCGGTCAAGGAGCCTCTGGTCTGTAGCCGACCGGTCTCCGCGGCAAATCCCTCTACTTTCATCGGTCCTGTTTTGCGCGCGCATGCGTGTTCGCGAGCAGCCGGTTTTCCACGTTGGATTTACGAAGAAAAGGACACTGTGTCTACTAAGTCACGTACCCGTAGCAAGACCCGCCTGTCGCGCGCTCTGGGCATCGCCCTCACGCCGAAGGCCGCCAAGTACCTCGAGAAGCGTCCGTACGCTCCGGGTGAGCACGGCCGCACCAAGCGCAAGCAGGACAGCGACTACGCCGTCCGTCTGCGCGAGAAGCAGCGCCTGCGCGCCCAGTACGGCATCCGCGAGGCCCAGCTCAAGATCCAGTTCGAAGAGGCACGTCGTGCCGCCGGACTGACCGGTGAGAACCTGGTCGAGCAGCTCGAGATGCGTCTCGACGCGATCCTCGTCCGTTCGGCGATCGCCCGTACGACCGCTCAGGCACGCCAGCTGATCGTTCACCGCCACATCCTGGTCGACGGCCAGCGCGTCGACCGCCCGTCGTTCCGCGTCAAGCCCGGCCAGCTCGTGCACGTGCACGAGAAGAGCGAAGGCCTCGAGCCCTTCCAGGTCGCAGCAGCCGGCGGTCACGTCGACCTCCTGCCGAAGCTTCCCCCGTACCTCGAGGTCGAACTCGACAAGCTGCAGGCCCGCCTCGTGCGTCGCCCCAAGCGCGTCGAGGTCCCCGTGACGTGTGAAGTCCAGCTCGTCGTCGAGTACTACGCAGCTCGCTAAGTATTCAGATACTCATCTGAAAGGGGTCGTGGCTTTCGCCACGGCCCCTTTTTTGACCCCTCGGATGTGGCGGGGCTCGCGCAATACGACGACGGGTGCTGGCTTCTCCCGTTAGGGTAAATGTCGGCACATCGCCACGAGCTCAAGGAGACACACAATGACTGGTGGAGACATCGCTGGCCTCATCGCGGCAGGAATCTTCGCGATCCTCGTCGGACTCCTCGCCGTGCCACTCATCAAGCTCGGCCGGGTCTTCGACGAGACGAGCAAGGCGATCAAGGACCTCGGCGAGAACGTCACACCCCTCCTCGAGGAGGCGACGACGACCATCAGCGAGTCGAACAAGCAGCTCGGCCGGCTCGACACCATCACCGGCGATATCGCGGAAACCACGGGCAACCTGACCGCCCTCGTCTCGCTCTTCGCAGCATCCGTCGGCGGCCCGCTCATCAAGGTCGCCGCGTTCTCCGCCGGCGTGCGCGCCGCTTTCGGCGGACTCCCGGGCACCGGGCGTCGACGGGCCAAGAAGTAAGCTGAACACCGATCTCTAGGGAGAAACCCGTGAAAAAAGTACTGTGGCTCGTCGTCGGCGTGGGCGTCGGATTTGTGGCGGCTCACCAGATCGCCAAGACCTCCGGCGGTAAGAAGTTCTTCGACGACGTGAATGCCAAGGCGCACGACTTCAGCGACGCCGTGGTCGACGGGTACAAGCAGCGCGAGGCAGAACTCCGCGCCGCCATCGACGACATCAACTAGACCCACCTCCTCCCTCTCCACCTCGACCGGCCTGCGCGGCCGGTTCCTTCTAATTTCAGGACTCCATGCAGACCGCAGAAATTCAACGCCGCTGGCTCACCTACTTCGGAGACCGCGGACACACCGTCGTTCCCTCCGCCTCGCTCGTGAGTGAAGACCCGACCCTGCTCTTCACGGTCGCCGGCATGGTCCCGTTCGTGCCCTATCTCACCGGGCTGGTGCCCGCGCCGTACCCGCGTGCGACGAGCGTTCAGAAGTGCATCAGAACCCTCGACATCGAAGAGGTCGGAAAGACCCCGCGCCACGGCACGTTCTTCCAGATGAACGGCAACTTCTCGTTCGGCGACTACTTCAAGGAGCAGGCGATCGAGTACGCCTGGGAGCTGCTCACGTCGTCGGAGTCCGACGGCGGGCTCGGCTTCCAGGAGAAGGACCTCTGGGTCACCGTCTACAAAGACGACGACGAGGCGATCAACTTCTGGAAGAAGACCGCCGGTCTTCCCGACGAGCGCATCCAGCGGCTCGACATGGACACCAACTACTGGTCGACAGGCCAGCCCGGGCCGGCCGGCCCCTGCTCCGAGATCTTCTTCGACCGCGGAGCGGCGTACGGGCGGGACGGTGGCCCGGCGACCGACGACGACCGCTACGTCGAGATCTGGAACCTCGTCTTCATGCAGTACCTGCGCGGCGAGGGCGCGGGCAAGAACTTCGAGATCCTCGGCGAACTGCCGAAGAAGAACATCGACACCGGCATGGGCATGGAGCGCGTCGCGTTCCTCAAGCAGGGCGTCGAGAACATGTACGAGACCGACCAGGTGCGCCCCGTGCTCGACCGCGCGGCCGAACTGTCGGGCCGCCGGTACGGTGCGGATCACGAAGACGACGTGCGCATGCGCGTGATCGCCGACCACGTCCGCTCGTCGCTCATGCTGATGTCCGACGGGGTCACCCCGTCGAACGAGGGCCGCGGGTACATCCTGCGTCGCCTGATGCGTCGCACCATCCGCTCCATGCGCCTCCTCGGCGTCGACGCTCCCAGCTTCGCGGAGCTGTTCCCCGCGTCGCGCGACGCCATGAAGAACTCGTACCCCGAGGTGGAGACCGAGTACCACCGCATCGAGCGCCTCGCGCTTGCCGAGGAGGAGGCGTTCCTGCGCACCCTCGCGAGCGGCACGAGCATCCTCGACCTCGCGGTCGCGAAGACCAAGAGCGAGGGGGCACCGGCGCTCGCGAGCGACACCGCCTTCCTGCTGCACGACACCTTCGGTTTCCCGATCGACCTCACACTGGAGATGGCGGAGGAGGCCGGCCTCACCGTCGACCGTGACGCGTTCGACGCGCTTATGACGCAGCAGCGCACCATGGCCAAGGCCGACGCGAAGTCGAAGAAGTCGACGCTCGCCGACCTATCGGTCTACGGCGACTTCCGCGCGCTCGGCGAGACGGTGTTCACCGGCTACGAGTACCTGCAGAGCGAGAGCACGATCCTCGGCCTCATCGTCGACGGCGTTTCGGTGACGAGCGCGAGCGTCGGGCAGATCGCCGAAGTGATCCTCGCCGAGACCTCGCTCTACGCCGAGTCGGGCGGCCAGGAGGCCGACGCGGGCACGATCGTCGGAAACGGCTACGAGCTCGAGGTTCTGGACGTTCAGCGCCCGGTCAAGGGCCTCACCAGCCACAAGGTGCAGGTGACCACCGGCGAAGTGTCCGTAGGCGCCCCCGCCACCACCATCGTCGACCAGGAATGGCGCCGCGGAGCCACGCAGGCGCACTCGGCGACCCATCTCATCCACGCGGCCGTGCGCCAGGTGCTCGGGCAGGAAGCCCACCAGAGCGGCTCGTACAACAAGGCCGGCTACATGCGGCTCGACTTCAGCTGGAACCAGGCGCTATCGCCCGAGACCCGCAGCGAGATCGAAGAGATCGCGAACCTCAAGGTGCGCGAGAACCTCGAGGTCGATACCAAGATCATGAACCTCGACGAGGCCAAGTCGCTCGGCGCGATGGCCCTGTTCGGTGAGAAGTACGGCGAGACGGTGCGCGTCGTGCAGATCGGCGGCCCGTGGTCGCTCGAGCTCTGCGCGGGCACCCACGTCTCGCGGTCGTCGGAGATCGGGCTCATTAACCTCGTGAGCGAGACCTCGGTCGGCTCCGCCAATCGCCGCATCGAGTCGCTCGTCGGCTACGAGGCCTTCCGCGACCTGGCCGCCGAGCGCGCCATCGTGAACGAGCTGTCGAGCAACCTGAAGACCCCGCGCGACCAGCTCGGTGCCCGCGTCGGCGACCTGCTCGCGAGCCTCAAGGCGGCGGAGAAGCGCATCGCCCAGTTCGAGGCGGCAGCGCTCTCGGAGCGGGTTCCCGCGCTCGTGGCCAGCGGCCACACCGTCGGCTCAGTGACCCTCGTGGCGCAGAACGTGGGAAGCGTCGCCTCGAGCGACGAACTGCGTTCGCTGGTGACGAGCGTGCGCGAGCGGCTGGGCAACGTCGCGGCCGTCGTCGCCCTCGCGGCCGACGTCTCCGGCAAGCCCGCGGTCATCGTCGCCACCAACGACGCGGCACGTACCGCGGGTGCCAAGGCCGGCGCGCTCGCCAAGCTCGCCGCCGGCGTTCTCGGCGGCGGCGGAGGCGGCAAGGACGACATCGCACAGGGTGGCGGCTCCGACGTCTCCGCGATCGGCGCGGCGCTCGACGCCATCAGCGCCTCCGTCGCGGGCTAGCGCGTGCGTTCGGGAGTCCGGCTCGGCATCGATGTCGGCACCGTGCGCATCGGCGTGGCGCGCAGCGACCTGCACGGCATGCTCGCCACCCCGGTGGAGACCGTGCCGCGCGGGGACGGCGATATCGCCCGGATCGTAGCGGTGGCCGCGGAGATCGACGCGTTCGAGATCATCGTCGGGCTGCCGCTCGCGCTGTCCGGACGCCGCACCGCATCAACCGAGGACGCCGTCGGATTCGCCGAGCGACTCTCGGCCGTGGTGGACGTGGAGGTGCGTCTCGTCGACGAGCGGCTCTCGACGGTGTCGGCGCAGAACGCCGTGCGTAGTTCGGGGAAATCGACGAAACAGACGCGTCACGTCATCGATCAGGTCGCCGCCGTTATAATTTTGCAACATGCCCTCGACTTCGAGCGCTCCAGCGAGCGTTCGCCTGGCGTCGTCGTTGACCCGGACAAAGGACTGCAACAGTGACCAACGATCCCAGCTGGGACGAGATCTTCACCTCCCAGCCCTCGAGCGCCGCCGCGCAGCCGTCGGCCGAGCCGCTCACCCGCCGCCAGCTGCGCGAGGCGGAGGGCCGCGAGCGCGAGCGCCCCGAGCAGGAGCCCGTCGCCCAGGGTGGCGGCAAGCCGCCGAAGCGCGGGCGCGACGGCGGGGGAGAGTTCCGTGGCATCCCGAAGCGCAAGCGCCGCCTCGGCTGGCTCTGGGCGCTGCTGACGCTGGTCGTTCTCGCCGGTGGTGCGGCCTTCGCGGCCTGGACGCTCTTCGAACCGCAGGTGCGCGAGGCCCTCGGCTGGCAGCTGCCCATCGACTACGAGGGCTCCGGCAACGGTGAAGCGGTGAACATCGTCATCGCCGACGGCGACATCGGATCGGACATCGCGAACACGCTGCACGACGCCGGGGTCACCATGACCAGCCAGGCGTTCTACGACCTGCTCGTCGCCGAAGAGCCGACGTTCATGCCGGGCACCTATACGCTGCAGAAGGAAATGAGCGCGCGCGCCGCGCTCACCGCGCTGCAGGACCCGGCGAACCACGTCGTCTCCTCCGCCCTCATCATCGAGGGCACGACGCTGCCGACGGCGCTCGAGAACCTCGCTGAGGGCACGGGCATCCCGCTCGCGGACTTCCAAGCCGCGTCGACCGACCTCGCCAGCTTCGGGCTGCCGGCCGAGGCACCGAGCCTCGAGGGCTACCTGTTCCCGGCCACCTACGAGTTCCAGCCCGGCCAGACTGCGCACGACATCCTGCAGCGCCTGGTCACCGAGACGTTCACCCGGCTCGACGCCGCCGGCGTCGCGGTCGCAGACCGCCACCGCGTGCTGACGATGGCGGGGCTCATCCAGAAAGAGGGCGGCCCGGCCACCGACTTCCCCAAGGTCGCGCGCGTCTTCCAGAACCGCCTCGACATCGGTATGAACCTTCAGTCCGACGCCACCGTCAGCTACGGAACAGGCAACGGTTCGATCTTCACTGAAGACGAGGAACGCGCCGACGCGTCGAACCCCTACAACACCTACGCCAACCCCGGGCTGCCGATCGGCCCGATCTCCGCCCCCGGTGACGCCGCGATCCAGGCCGTGCTGAACCCGGTCGACGGCCCGTGGCTGTTCTTCGTGCTGGTCAACGGCGAGACGGGCGAGACCGTGTTCTCGACCACGGCCGCGGAGCACAACGCCGCGGTGAAGGTCTGGCAGCAGTGGGTGCGCGACAACCCCGACTGGGACACGGGCGGGTGACCCGGCTCGCCGTTCTCGGCTCGCCGATCGCCCACTCCAAGTCGCCCCTGCTGCACGCGGCGGCCTACCGTGCCCTCGGGCTCGACTGGCAGTACGACGCCGTCGACGTGACCGAGGGGGCCCTGCACGGCTTCGTGGCCGGCCGCGACGCATCGTGGCGCGGGCTGTCGTTGACGATGCCGCTCAAGCGCGACGTGCTTCCGCTGTTGGACTGGGCGGATGACACGGCCACCCTCACCCGCGCCGCGAACACGGTCCTCTTCGACCGCTCGACCGGCGCGCTGCAGCTGCGCGGCTACAACACGGACGTCTACGGGGTGACCGAGGCCTTCCGCGAGGCGGGCGTCGGCGGCCTCGACTCGGTCGAGATCCTCGGTGGCGGCGCGACCGCGGCGTCGGCCTTGGTGGCGGCGGGCGAGCTGGGGGCGTCCCGCGCCATCGTCTCCGTGCGCACACCGGCCAAGGCCGCCGATCTGGTGGCCCTCGGCGAGCTGCTCGGCGTCGAGGTCGCCGTGCGGCAGTTCGGCGCGCCCGACCGCCCGTTCGCCGTGCCGGACGCCGTCGTCAGCACCATCCCCGGCCACGGGGCGCACGGCCTCGCCTTCGCCGAGCCGATCCGCGCGGCATCCGTTCTCTTCGATGTCGCCTACGACCCCTGGCCGTCCGAACTCGCCGCATCGTGGCTCGCCGCGGGAGGAACCGTGATCTCGGGCCTCGAGATGCTGCTGCACCAGGCAGTCGCGCAGATCAGGATCTTCGTGAACGGTGCTCCGGATGCGACGTTGCCGGGTGAAGACGACGTGCTGGCCGCGATGCGCGCTGCCGTCGCCGGATAGGTCTCGATACGGTCGCTGCGCGACCCACTCGACCGGCTGTCCGAAAGAGTGTGCCTCGGGGTGTGGGAGGATTCTCCTATGCTTCGTTGGTTGACCGCAGGTGAGTCCCACGGCCCGGAATTGATCGCGATCATGGAGGGCCTGCCCGCCGGCGTCCCCGTGAGCCTCGACGACATCCGCGCCGATCTGGCCAGACGCAAACTCGGTTACGGCCGTGGCGCGCGTATGAAGTTCGAGGAGGACGAGCTCACCATCTCGGGCGGCGTGCGCTTCGGCGAGACGATGGGCAGCCCGATCGCCATCCGCATCGGCAACACCGAGTGGCCGCGCTGGGTCGACGTGATGAGTGCGTCTCCCGTCGACGTCGAGAGCCTGCCCAAGGGTCGCGGCGCGCCCCTGACCCGTCCCCGTCCGGGCCACGCCGACCTCGTCGGTATGCAGAAGTACGGCTTCGACGAGGCCCGCAACGTGCTCGAGCGCGCGAGCGCCCGCGAGACCGCCGCCCGGGTCGCCCTCGGCGCCGTGGCGCGCAAGTTCCTCGGAGAGCTCGGCATCACGCTCGTGAGCCACACCCTGTCGATCGGTACCGTGCGCGTGCCCGAGGGTTCCGACCTGCCCACGCCCACCGACGTCGCCACGCTCGACGCCGACCTCGTGCGCTGCTTCGACCCCGCGACATCCGCCCGAATGGTCACCCTCATCGACGGTGCGCAGAAGGACGGCGACACCCTCGGCGGTGTCGTCGAGGTTCTCGCCTACGGCGTGCCGCCCGGTCTCGGGTCTTACGTGCACTGGGACCGCCGGCTCGATTCGCAGCTCGCGGCCGCGCTCATGGGCATCCAGGCGATCAAGGGCGTCGAGGTCGGCGACGGCTTCCTCACCACCACCCGCCCCGGCTCGCAGGCGCACGACGAACTGGTCACCGACGGCTCGCTCATCTCCCGGCTCAGCGACAAGGCGGGCGGAACCGAGGGCGGTATGTCCACCGGCACCGTGCTGCGCGTGCGCGCCGGCATGAAGCCGATCGCCACTGTGCCGCACGCCCTGCGCACCGTCGACGTCGCCACCGGCCAGGCGGCCGAGGCACACCACCAGCGTTCCGACGTGTGCGCCGTCCCGGCTGCCGGCGTCGTGGCCGAGGCGATGGTGGCGCTCGTGCTCGCCAACTCGGTGATCGAGAAGTTCGGCGGCGACTCGGTCCCCGAGACCGCCCGCAACCTCGAGAGCTACCTCGCGTCCATCCCGGCGGCGCAGCGCACGGCACAGACCTACGATGAACGAGCCTGACCCGGCGGCATCCGCCCGGCCGGTCCTCGTGCTGATCGGCGCGCCCGGCGCGGGCAAGTCCCGTCTCGGCAAACGCGTCGCGAAGCTGCTCGACGTACCGTTCGTCGACACCGACAAGCGCATCGTGGCCGAGCACGGGTCGATAGCCGACCTGTTTGCCGAGCACGGCGAGCCTCATTTCCGCGCGATCGAACGGGAGCACGTGGCCGCGGCCCTCCGCGAGGGCGCCGTCGTGGCGCTCGGCGGGGGAGCGGTGCTCGACGAGAACACCCAGCGCGACCTCGCCGATCATCGCGTCGTGCAGCTCACCGTGACCGCGGAGGCCGTGGCCAAACGCATCACCGGCGGCAAGCGGCCGCTCGTCGACGGTGTCGAAGCGTGGTCGGCGCTCGTCGACACCCGCCGCCCGATCTACGACCGGCTCGCGCAGCGCACGTTCGACACCTCGAGCCTTCCGATCGACCACATCGCCGCCGACATCGTCGGCTGGATCCAGGAGACGTCAGAATGACCGACACCACAATCGTCACCGTCGCGGGGCTCGACCCGTACGACATCCTCATCGGCCGCGGCCTGCTCGGGGGCCTCGGCGACCAGCTCGGCAACAAGGTCGCAAAGGTGCTCATCGTCCACCCGCCGACGCTGGGCGCGAAAGCCAACGCCCTGCGCGAGAGCCTCGCCGACCGCTACGAGGTGCTGCTCGCCGAGGTGCCGGACGCCGAGGACGCCAAACGCGTCGAGGTCGCCGCGTTCTGCTGGCAGATCATGGGCCAGACCGACTTCACCCGCACCGACGCCGTCATCGGCCTCGGCGGGGGAGCCACCACCGACATCGCCGGCTTCGTCGCCGCCACCTGGTTGCGCGGCGTGAAGCTCATCCAGGTCCCGACGAGCGTGCTCGGCATGGTCGACGCCTCGATCGGCGGCAAGACGGGCATCAACACCTCGGAGGGCAAGAACCTCGTCGGCTCGTTCTACGCTCCCGCCGCCGTCGTCGTCGACCTGGACACGCTCGACACCATCCCGCGCAACGAGATCCTCGCGGGTTTCGCCGAGATCGTGAAGGCCGGTTTCATCGCCGAGCCCGAGATCCTCGACATCATCGAGGCCGACGTCGACCGCGTCACCGACCCGACCACGCCGGAGTTCCGCCGCGTCGTCGAGCTCGCGATCGCGCTCAAGGCGCGTGTCGTCGGTGCGGACTTCAAGGAGTCCGGCCTGCGGGAGATCCTCAACTACGGGCACACCCTCGGGCACGCGATCGAGCACGCCGAACGCTACCGCTGGCGTCACGGTGCCGCGATCTCGGTCGGCATGGTGTTCGCCGCGGAACTCGCGCGGCTCACCGGGTCATTGAGCGATGAGGTGGTCGACCGCCACCGCAGCATCCTCTCTTCGCTCACCCTGCCCATCGACTACCCGGTCGGGCGCTGGCAGACCCTCCTCGCCACCATGCAGCGCGACAAGAAGACCCGCGCCGGCATGCTGCGCTTCATCGTGCTCGACGACCTCGCGCTGCCGACGGTGCTCGAGGCGCCCGACGAGTCGATGCTGTTCCTCGCCTACCAGGAGGTCGGCGTCTAGGTTGTAGAGCATGTCTCAAGGGAACTGGGCCTTCGGTCCCATCTTCGCTATTGTCGGGCTGATTCTGACGGTTGTCTTCGTGCTCGTCGTCGTCGGCGCCGTACTGCGCGTCCGCAAACCGCGCAGCAAGGCCGAACGCTTGGCCAAGCTCGACTCCCTGCTCGCGAACGGCGCCATCTCCCAGGCCGAGCATGCCGAGGCGCGCGCCGTGATTCTGCGCGAGTAGCGCCTCGATACACTGGGGCACGTGAAAAACGTGCTGGTTCTCAATGGTCCCAACCTCGGCCGTCTCGGTTCCCGCGAGCCCGACGTCTACGGCAATCAAGACCTCCCGGCGCTGCGCGTACTGCTCGAGGCCGAGGCTCCCGAGGGCACCACGATCGACCTGCGCCAGACCGACGACGAAGGCACACTCATCGGCTGGCTGCACGAGGCCGTCGACACGGCGACCCCGGTCATCCTGAACCCGGCGGCGTTCACGCACTATTCCTACGGGCTGCGGGATGCCGCGGCTCTCGTCACCAAGGCCGGAATCCCGCTCGTCGAGGTGCACATTTCGAACCCGCACGCCCGCGAGGAGTTCCGCCACACCAGCGTGATCTCCGGCATCGCCACGGGCGTGATCGCGGGCTTCGGCTTCGACTCCTACCTGCTCGCCCTCGTCGCCGTTGGTCGGATCAAGAGCTGAACCGGTAGAATCGCTTTCTGGTTTCGATACGGTCGCTGAGCGACCTACGAT